>JAKJDB010000258.1 GCA_022706175.1 Candidatus Zhuqueibacterota bacterium
GCCATGGACCGGCAGATCACGCGAAATTCAGGGCCCACGCCGTTCTCCCCTTTGCCCATCACTGGACCGAGATCCTGCACTATTTTTTTCGCCACATCATAGCGCAGTAAAAGTCCCGTGGGCCAGGTGAGGGCGTAGATCATTCCGCGCCGGGTGTCCATCTCCATGGTGAGAATGCCCTCCTGATGCGGCGCCAGGGCCAGATCCGCAAAGGTTTTGCTTTTCATATCGAATGAAAGAAAATGGCCGCCGCGGTAGGCCTGATAGCCGTCTGTGGGAATGCCGGTTTTTTCCATGCCGTCGATGATGCTATAGTAGCCGAGATGGGTGGCAAAATAAAGCTTGCCGTGATACTCGCAAAAGTTCACATGGCTTTTGCCCTGGGCCACCACCCGCATCCCCTTTTCGTTGCAGATCTCGCTCAGATCAGCCAGATGCTCGATGTGGCCGCCGGCAGGATCGAAGGAGTACATTTGGCCGGCGACGTCCATCAATTCCGAGCAGAGGACATAATAGATCTTGCCGTCGCTCGCGGAGGAGAGTCCGTTATAGGTGTCGTGGGCGTGTTCAAAGTCAGAGTTGTACACCGTGGCTATGATACGCGCGTCAGGGGTGGAGGCGGCTTGAGCGGAGGCGCAGGTCTCCGCCGCCTGCCGACAGTTTATCACCGCCAGGCTCAGTGCGGTGACGACGAAAAGCCAAAGGTTTTTTTTCATCCTGGTTCCCTTGCTGAGTGTTTGAATACGGTGAAGCAAGCGCCGGTTTCAGGTTCTGTAAATCGGCTGACCGGCCGGGCAGGCGGAAACGCTCGTAGTAAGACCATAACCGCCTGCGGCCCGGACAAACTTAGTCATTCGGTGATTCAAGGTCAAGGGAATATTCTTTCTCGTTCTAAAGCTCGAGAGTCCGTCAGCTTAATCTGGAAACTGGAGTTTCTTAAATGGAGCTAGTCCTTCTAATATGCCGACCACGGCTTGAAAACGACACCCGGAGTTGCCGCAAAAACCGCGGCAACATCCGGGGTCGGGCTTGGAATAAACGCTTGCTTTCATTTTTCGATTTGTCTATTTTTCACCCTGATGGAATCACTCTGACAGGAGAAGTTGATGAAACACACCAGAATTTCCCTGGCCATGCTGATGCTGACCGCATCCTCCATGGTCATCGCACTAGCCGCGCAAACCCCGCAATTTGTCGGCGTGGATAAATGCAAAATGTGCCATATGAGCAAGGCCAAGGGCGACGCCTATGGGATCTGGAAGGCCTCAAAACATGCCGCAGCCTACATCACTCTGGCCTCCCCCGAGTCGCAGGCGATCGCGAAAAAAATGGGCATTGCGGATGCACAGAAATCCCCCCAATGTCTGAAATGCCACGTCACCGGCCATGCCGCGCCGCAAAGCACCAAAGCCGCCTCCTACAAACCGGCGGAGGGTGTCGGCTGCGAGACCTGCCATGGCGCTGGTTCGCTGTACAAAGAGATGAAAGTGATGAGAGCCTTGCATGCCGGAACCCAGGACGCCAAGGCGGTGGGGTACAGCAAAGGCGACAAGCGGCAGTGCGTGTCCTGCCATAATCCCACAAGTCCGACCTACAAGCCGTTCAAAGTGGAAGAGGCGTATAAAAAGATCGCCCACAACGCTCCCAAAGGTTAACGTTCTGCTGTTTTTTGCCGCCGGCCCGGGGCGTTATAAAAAAAGCTCTGCGCCATTGCGCAGAGCTTCAAGTAGAAATCGAACGTTGAGGACGCAGGCGAGCGCCGTGGTCACGCCGTGGGCGTCAGGCCCACCAGATCGCGATAGGCACAGGCTGTGGCAGCCATGCACACCGGCAGAGCCACCAGGACTCCGATCACGCAGCAGAGCAGGCCCAAGAATATGATGATGATCTGCACCAGGATAAAGAGAACAAACTCGAACAGATATTTCTGCACCAGGGTGCGGCTGGCCTCCATGGCCTGCCAGAAATCCATCCGCTTGTCCATGACAAAGGCCGGCGCGAACAGGTACCAGGCCATCACCACAAATCCGGGAAGAATGCACAGCATAAAGCCGATCGCTTCAAACGCACCGACCAGAATGCCCATCAGCATGGCCGGGATGAACACATCGAATCCACGGCCGATGTCGCCGATGGTCACCGGCCGGCCCTGCAGCTTTTGCAGCAGAATGTAGAAAAAGCCCGCCTGCAGCGGTCCCAACAGGACCAGGCCCAGCACCGTGGAGCCCGCCACGATGGTGATGATCAAGAAAACCAGAGTGAGGACCGCGAAAAAACCCAGATCCTGGTTCACCAGGTTCCAGCCTTCACTGATCCAACGCCCCATGTTGATCGGCGACGCCGGCGCTGTTTGATTGCTTTCCATTTTTTCCCTCCCGATGAGTGTTTGATCGCTTCTCTGCTTCCCGTTATTCGGATGAAGCCACGCGCACTTTGAATTCTCCGATGCCGGTGGAGGCGATCAAGTACAGAGATTCGTCCTTGTCGTCATAATTTTTTGAATAGTAGTAATTGCCCCGCTGCTCGAACCAGCTGGGATAATCCACCCCGGAGAGAAAGAGAAATTTATCCACTTTAATTTTGACCGCCACTTCCTCCGGCACCACCACCAGGGTGCTGCCCAGCTTGCAGTCGAGACGAGCCATGGCCCGTTTGATCTTTTCGCCGGTGAAATCGACCGTCATCTCGCCCACCGAGCCGGTGAGGTCCGCCTCCTGAAAACGGGCGTTGCCGAGATGCATCAGGCTCACCCTGCCCACTTTGCAATTCACGTCAAAAGTCGTCAGCTCTGTGCGATTCTCGCGATCAAAGTCCAGGCGCGTTTCTCCTGCCCAGCTTTTCATTCGCAGGGTGCGCACATGCAGATCGCCCAGCTGCAGATCGGCTTTACCCGCTTTGACGACCACGTCCAGATCCAGATCCGGCTTGTGGGGCAGACCGATTTTGATCAGCGCATAGTCTGATTGTTTGAGGTTGCCGCTTTTTAACATCGACCAGTTCTTGTGATCGACATCGATGGACAGGGTTCGGTCACGCTCGTTATAGGCCACGACCGGCCGGCAGGTTTCTTCCTTGTAGGTGATTTGGACCGAGCATTCGTTGCGGTCGTTCCTGAAAATCTGCACATCTCCGCCGTCGCTGCGCAGGATGAACTCTAGATGGTCGCGCACACGATAGGTCTCTTCAAAAACCGTTTTCTGCTCCTGCCCGAAAGCGGCGCCCAGCAGAACAGCCAGGCTGATGAGAGCGCGCAGGGAAAAGCTCATGATCGGTCCTCCTTGAACAGGGCTCACTCTAAATCAATGTACGAAAAAAAAGGTAAAATGTTCAATAAATCTGCGTTTTTTATTCGACCAGGAAAATTCCGCCCGTGCCGCCGTTTACTCCGCAGCCTTCTCCAGCACTCTGAGGAATGCCTCCATATCCTCCGGCAGAGGCGCGGTGAAACGCACCAGCTCCCGTGTGGCTGGATGGACAAACGCCAGAGTGCGGGCGTGCAGCATCTGCCGGGGAAACTGCTTTAGCCACAACAGACCGAGCTGGGTGTTTTGCTGATTGAGCCCGGCCAACTGCTTGGCGCGGCCGCCGTACACGGCGTCGGAGAAAACCGGGTGGCCGATGGACGCCATGTGCACTCGAATCTGATGGGTGCGGCCGGTCTCCAGATTGAGACGCAGATGGCTGGTGAGCGGATATTCATTCAGCACCTGATAATGGGTCACCGCCGGTTTTCCGTCCGGATGGATCATCATGCGCAGACGGTCTTTGGGATTGCGCAGCAACGCCCCTTCGATGCGGCCGCTTTTTTTCTGCACATGGCCCCAGACTATGGCGCGGTATTCGCGTTCCATCTTGCGCTCGGACAGCTGTTTGGACAGTGCCAGATGGCTGGCGTCGTTTTTCGCCACCACCAGCAGCCCCGAGGTGTCCTTGTCCAGACGGTGCACCAGCCCAGGCCGCTTTTCACCGCCCACGCTGGACAGCTTGCGGCAATGGGCCAGCAGCGCATTGACCAGGGTGCCGCGCAGATTGGCAAAGGCCGGATGCACGACCATGCCCGCCGGTTTGTTGACCACCAGCAGGTGTTCATCTTCATAGAGAATGTCCAGCGGAATATCCTCAGGCTCCACCTGCGTGGGCTCATAAGCGGGAAACAGCACGATGATGCGTTCGTCGGGACGGATCGAATATCCGGCTTTGGTGACTTGGCCGTTCACCGTCACCTTGCCGCTGTCGATCAGCGTTTTGATCCTGGCCCGGGTGATGCCGGGCAACTGGTTGGTGAGGAACACATCCAACCGCTGCTTCTCTTTGCCCGGCGGCACAATCAGTTCTACGGTTTTTTCGATGACGTTGATCATGATTTGATCTGATAGATGGACAGATTGGGGCCCGGTCTGGATAGGCCGTGGAATCCCCGCAGCGGCAGATAAAAGGCGTCCTGCTGATCATAATGATTTCGTCGTTCCGGAAGCGCCGCCGCCTCGATGACATGGCGCAACTGATAGCGTTTGGCCAGCAGAGCGGCGGTCTCCGGTCGAAGCATGAACTGGCCGGTCAGTGCGGAATGCTCTACGATCACCCATTCCGGCAGCTGTTGCGCAGGAAAAGCGGCCAGCGGATTCACCTCGTCCAGAAACTGCCGGTAGAGCGGAATGGTGTGACGGCTAAAATACTCGAGGCGCATTCGCGTCAGCCGGTCGAGCGTGGGGTTGTTGCGCACCGCCTGATCGGCCGTAGAAGTCAGGCCGATCTGTTCCATCGCCAGCCGCGGCGCCCCCCAGATGGAACTGGCATGCAGCACCGATGTCGGCCGGTGCACGTTTTCTTGAAACCATTCCGTGGCCAGCACCCGGCTGTCCTTTTGCGACAACAGATAGTCGGACTGAATGCTGACGGTCATTGCCGGCACGATGGCGGCCAATGCGATGATTGCGGCGGCCGGCCAGGAGC
>JAKJDB010000259.1 GCA_022706175.1 Candidatus Zhuqueibacterota bacterium
CTCCAACTCGCCGCACCAACGGCGATGACAGAACGATTGAAAGAAGATCAACGCCCAGCCGCAGAAGTTCGGACCAAAACGCCCGTCGCTCTTCAGGGTCTTCTGATTCTTCGTCCAAAGGCAGTGTTCGCGAAAACGCGCGGCGTTCAAGCTCTTCCAGCTCCAGCAGCTCTGGCTCCAATCGTTCGAGTTCGAGTTCATCCGGACGCAGCAGCGTGTCCCGTTCCGGCTCTTCCGGTTCATCCAGCTCTTCCGGCTCTTCGAGTTCCAGCGGCAGCAGCAGTAGCGGCGGCGGACACAGCAGCAGCGGCAGTTCCCGTTCCAGCGGCTCTTCCTCAGGCGGGCGCCATCGATAGAGCGCATGACAGGAACGGCTGAGTTCTTACAATTGGTCAGACAGGAGAAGAGTATGTTTTTGAAAATTTTGAAAAGTGCGCTGGTTTGCCTTGGAATTTTCGCTGTCGCCGACAGCAGAGCCCAGGAGCACGTCCTCTTTTGGGGTCAGGAGTTGGGGGTGGGTGCGCGGGCGATCGGACTCGGCGGCGCCTATGTGGGCGTGGCTGACGACTATTCGGCGGTCTACTGGAATCCTTCCGGTTTGG
The DNA here is from genome assembly GCA_022706175.1 of Candidatus Zhuqueibacterota bacterium. The sequence continues at coordinate 603 of JAKJDB010000259.1, forward strand.
GACAGATCCGACGCATGGAGTTCAATCTGGGCTTCAGTCATAACAGCGTTTCCAATTATGCCAACTTTATGGGCAACGAGTTGGAGGGCAACAGCTCTTCTTCGCGTCTGAATTCGCTGGGTTTTGTTTTTCCAGTGCCGACCTATCGCGGCAGCCTGGTGTTCGGCTTCGGCTATCACAAGGTACGCGATTTCGACAATGTGCTGGATATCGAGGGGTTCAATCCGCAGTACGCCGCTTTTGCCGACATCGTGGTTCCGACCTACGACGGCTGGGTGACCGATGTGAACGATTCGCTGTTCCAACAGGAGTCGATTCTGGAAGAGGGAAGCCGCAACCACTACACTCTGTCGGGCGCCATCGAGCTGCAGCAGAATCTATTCGTGGGCGCCTCGCTGAACATCATCCGCGGTACGGACGATTACGGCATCCATTTTATCGAGAGCGACACCAAGAATCTGTACAGCTTTTTTGATGAGGCCAACAAGATCGTCTCTGATCTGGATTATTGGCAGTATGACCGTACCATCGGATCGGACTTTAGCGCCACCAACCTCAAACTGGGCGTGATGTATAATCCGGTCAAAGCCCTGCGCATCGGCGCCACCATGACCACCAACACTGAATATGAGATCAAGGAGAACTGGGGCGAAGCCTGGAGCGAGTACTATGACACGGCTGAGGAAGCCGCTGTCTATGACTACAAGAGCAATTACACCTACAAGGTGAAAGAACCCTTTGCCATGGGCGTCGGCATGTCCTATCGGCTGGCCAATGCGATGCTGGCCGCTTCGGTGGATTATCAGAATTGGAGTGAGGCCAAGTTCCTCACCGATCCTCCAGTGGCATCGGTGTCTCAGGCGGAGATCAACCGGTATATCCGCCAAGAACTGACCTCCACCACCTCGCTGCATCTCGGCGGAGAAGTGTACCTGCCGATGATCAAGGCGCGGCTGCGCGGCGGCTATTTCAATCAGCCCTCGCCGTATAAAAACAAAGAGCTGCATCCAAGCAGAAATTTTTACAGCGGCGGCGTGTCACTGATGATGGACAAGCAGGTGATGCTCGATCTGGCTTACATCACCGGCAGCTGGAAGCAGGAGAGCTCGGATGATCTAACCTATGCCACTACGCTGGAGGACAAAGATTTCAGCAAACTGATCGGCACGCTGATCATCCGTTTCTAGGTCGAACGCCGGGTTTCGCCACATCATCAAAGAATACACCCCGTGGTTTTGTTTTCCACGGGGTGTTTGTTATTTCTGTTCTTCCGCAAAAGGACCATTTGACCGCACTACCTATTGAGCGATCAGGTGGAGCGTGCAGCGTTTTCCATCTGTCCTGACCAGGATGGGGGCAGGGCGCTGCCGAAAAACACCGCACTCTGCAACTATCGGCAAAAGACTATGAAAAAATTTTTTTCGCTTTTGCTCATTGCCGCCGCCTGTTGTTTTTTGTTCTGCGCCTCCGGTCCAAAACGGCTCAAACCGCCGAAGGTTCAATCTGGAACCAAACTGGATTATCCCATCTCGGCACAACTGGAGCACCTTGAAGGCGAGGTGGAGTTGGGCATCTTTGTCTCCCAAACGGGCGTCCCAGAGGAGGTAAAACTGCTCAAGGGCTCGGGCCATGCCGTTTTAGATGAAGCGGCCCTGGCGTTTGGGCGCAAGATCTCTTTTGATCCGGCCCTGGTGGATGGTCAGCCCATCAGCGCCTGGACGCGGCTGGTGTTGCGCTATCGGCTTACCGACGTGGCGTTTGAACGCGTACAATGGCTGCGTGAAGTGTTGGACTATCAAAAACAGGCCGCTGAAGAGACCGACACGGTCCGCTTTGAGCAGCATTGCCGCAGGGTATACACCAGTTTTTCCGGAATGCAAAATTGGGCGCAAACCCAGTCTGTGTATGCAGTCAACGATTTGGTCTGGCAGGTGGTGCAGCCGGCTTTGTCTGAACGCTGGCGTTCCTTTCGCAACGAGTATCCTGCGCTGTTTTTGCTCTGGGATGATTTTCTGCAGCGCTATCCTTGTTCCGCTCTGGCGGGCCGAGTTCGGGAGGATCTGCTCAAAGCATTGCTGGATGTGGAATATACCATTCGACTGGACTGTCTGCGCTCGGAGAGCAAGGCGCGCAAGGGATTGGCGCTGCTCGATCTGATCCGGGAACGTTTGTCCGAATTAGGCTTTACCTCCACCCGCTGACAACGCAGTGAGCGGGTGTGGACGAAGGGCCATAAACTATCGGGAGGATGTGTGCGTTGTCAATGGGTTCCTGTGTGGCTGACAATGGTCTGCATGGCCGCGGCGCCGCTGCAGGCGCAGCGACGCGGTGCGCTGGAGATCGGCGGCACCTTCGCTTTCCAATCCGGAGCGAATCTGATGAATTCCGAGAATACGCAGCTGAGTTTTGACTGCTTTGCCGCTTCGTATCTGAGTCGTGACTATTCACTGGATTTTCAACCGTCTTTTCAAGTGATGTTCACCAACGATTCGACCAAAGTCAGCAGTCTGCTGCTGGCCGGTCTCGGCAAGCGGTTGGTGGACCTTACGCCTAATGAGTGGCGTGTCGCGCGCAACCGGAAACGCGAAATAGGTTCAGCCGCCAGTGTGTTCGGCTCGATCGGGGCCGGCATGTGGATCTCCGGCATCGGGCTGCCTACACAGACCAGCCATACATCCACAGGGCCGGCGATCTATGCAGGTTTGAGCACGCGCACCTATCTGGGCAATATGACCAGTCTTCTCGCCGGATTCAAATACGTCTACCTCTTTCCTTCAGGGGGCGCCCTGTATAACAAAGCGCGCTCGCTGTGGCAGATCGGCATCGGTTTGACGGTTTTTTTACATGCATGATGGTTCATGTTGACTTTTGTCCAGATAACCAGTATATTATCTTGGATTAAACGAGGAACCCATGCATGAAGAGAGCGATCTTGGTTGGGTTGTCCCTGCTTTTCCTCACCAATTCCGGAATGGGACAGTTGAATCGACGCTCCATGTCCCTGGATGCGAAGATGCGGCGGACGGGCCCGGAATATTATTTCGCCAAACCGATCAGTTTGATCGATATCCCCACAGCCAGCATTCTTTTTCCAGGCGATATGAAGGGAAGTCTTCGTCTGTATGAAGAGGGCGGCATTCTGGCCAGCCTGGCAGTGGGCATCTCCACGCGGATGATGTTCGGCGCTTCCTTTGGAGCGGATCACATCATCGGCGAACAAAAGATCCAATGGAACCGGGTTCCGGGGATTCGGCTGGCTTATCGCGTCAAAGAAGAGACCATCAAAAGACCGGCCCTGGTGCTGGGTCTTGAAACACAGGGCTATGGCAAGTATTGGAACGATAGGGATTATCCGGACTCTTTGGCGATGATGACAGGCACTCAGCATCATCTGGACCGGTATACCATCAAGTCCAAGGGCGTCTATTTGGTCGCTTCGAAAAATATCGATTCGTTCTGGAACTTTAATATTCATGCCGGCCTGAATTACAGTCTGGAGCGCAGCGACAGGGATTCGGATCCCAATTTCTTTCTCGGAATGTACCTGCAGTTTACTCAAGAACTGGCGGGGATCCTGGAATATGAGGCCGGATTCAACGATGATCGATTAAAGACCGCCGCCAGCCGCCGCGGGTATCTCAACGCGGGCATCCGCTGGGCCTTTGAACCCAGTTTGTTTCTCGAGTTTGATTTTAAAAATCTGCTTTATAACCCTCACGTTGGACGGGACTATACCCGCATTTTGAGGATCGCCTATCATACGACGGTGTTTAACTGATCAGATGAGCCCCATGAAAAATACCACCCAGCTTACGCTTTTGTTTCTATGCCTGATCGCGGCAGGCTGCTATACCACCTTTCCTCATCCGAATTTTTCTGCGGACGCGGACTCGGAGGACTATCGTAACGAGGCGGAAGACCCCTCCTGCCGTTCTTGTCATGAGCAAGCGGTTTTCGTCAACCCCGGCATGCCTGCTATAAAGATGGACGATTACGGCTGGCATTATTTCTATAACTCGGCCTGGTGGCAGGATGCCTACGGCTATGGTTCCGCAGAAGATGCGGATTTCGTACCGTCGCCGACCAACACCCTGCCTCGTCATTATGACCGGCACGAGGGTTCGCACGTCGGCACCACGCCCTCTTCTCCCACTTATTCAGCGCCTGCGTTGGGGAAAAAGGCGGACAGTCCCTCCTCGACCGATACCGGCTCGACAGAGCAGGACCCCCGGCGCGATTTTGACCGTCGGACCGAGACTAAAAAATCAGAAAGCGAATCGCGCCAACAAGTTGAACGTCAGCCCAAACACGAATGACTTTATTGCGCAAATTTATCGGCCTGTTC
>JAKJDB010000260.1 GCA_022706175.1 Candidatus Zhuqueibacterota bacterium
CCGGGTTGCCGGAAGCGGTGGTGCCATCACCAAAATCCCAAATAAAATCCAGCGGATCGCCGGATGGCTCCACCAGAGCGGAGCACTGCACCGCGGTTCCAAGGGGGATGGATGAATCCGGCGCCACCAGTGTAGTGACCGTATAATCAGACGCCGAAGGGCAGACCACCAGCTCCTGAGTTTGGCTCGCAGCCCCGCCCTCCGGGCAGGTGGTCTGCAACCTGACCTGATAGACGCCGGAGGTCAGATACGTATGGCCGGCCGGATTGCCGGTGGCTGTGGCGCCGTCGCCAAAGCTCCACACCAGCTGAGAGGGGGAAGCGGTTCCGGTGTAAGTGAACGCAACAGCCTGGTGGGTGCAGACAGAATCCGCGGACATGACGAAATCAGCCGGACAGCCCGGCATCGCCTGCAGCTGAAAAGTATAGTCCTCAACCTCGCCATCGTCGTAACCGCCATAGGGCAACATGTTCTGCATCGTGCTGATACGGAACCGGGCAAAAGTGACCCCGGTGTAGGGTCCGACCGCATCCACCGTGATTTGAGGGGAGATCGACCCTGTGCCGGAAACCGTGAGCGAGATCGGCGCCTCGCCGCTGTCGGCAAAATCTCCATCGCCGTTCCAGTCAAACCATCCCTTAATAAAGGCGGTCACCCCCGCTGCCACCGAGTAGGTGATGGGAATGGCGGCGGTTTGACCTTGAAATAAAAACGCCGGCATCGCAACGCCGTTTTCATCATCCGGCAACTGGCCGTTGATGTCATCACCCGTGCCGTCCAAAGGAGAAGCAGAGCCCGGCTCTGCATCCGGTTGATCCTCTGCACCTCCCAGCCAGACCGCCTGGCTTGAATTTGCCGGCAGCCTGTGCCATGCGGGCGTTGCTGCGTCATAGGAAGCAGGCAGATCGCCGTAATCACCGCACAGAGTCGGCGGCTGGACAGAGAGGACCATCTGTGCCGTGATGTCGTCCATAGCCCAGTTGGTCAAGCCGATAAACTGAGGATTAAACGCCAGAGAAGGATTTTCATGATGACGAACGAATTGAATGCGACCGATGCGCGTGGGACAGAGAACAGCCTCCAGGCCGCCCTCTTCAGGCGCCTGCACCTCTTTGGCGAAATCAATGGAAAAACGTCCGCTGTTGCCGCGGTTGAGCGTTGAGACATCCTTGTAGGAACCGGGCAGATCCGTGTTCGAATCATCCCACGGCCCGTCCTCCGCCGCCACTTTGCCGACAAAGGTCAGTTCCTCGGTGCTGTAGTCGAGAAACAGCGTGAGGTTTCCGAGCTTTTCCGAGGACTGGCCCGGCAACAGACGCAAATAAAAATCGACGTACAACGTGTTGTCGCCTTCACGAACCGTCTGAAAAGAGGCTTCGTACACCTGGCCCTGAGACCACGCAGCAGCCAGCAACAACATCATCACGATCCTATGACCGATACAGGTTTTTAGGCATCGGAATCTCATTTTAATGACCTCCCGTTGTCAAATACATCCGAGGCGACAAGCGTCCTGATCATTCAAGCAGGTGCTGCGATCGTCGGAGCAGATCAGTGTGACGCAACTTACCCATTGGATGTAAAAAGTGTAGAGTCCCCTACCCTTTCGGTCGGCGAACTCGTTGCGCGCTCATAACCCTATTCGCTGTTTTTTAGCCATTTGCGAAAACCAGCTTCTGCATGCCGTCGTCTGAAACACAAGAAACGTGCCATGCACGCAGTATCCACTGCAAAAAAGCGAGATCTGATGGGTATGGACAGACCTCCTAGGGATGCAGCGGCAGCGGCGTCTCTGTGGCCACGCCGCTGTTGCGCGTGATAAAGGCCGCATCCAACGCATAGATCACCACGCCGCTCAGATCGGTATCTGCACGCGTGTAGCGAGGATCTTCCCCACTCTGCTGCTGAACCGGCGTCATGTCGAGAGAGGCGATTATCTTTGGCCAGGATGGATAACCACCGCCTGCGCTCTCCATGCCGATCTGCTGATTGGCGTTGCCGGCAAACAAGCCATAGACATTCGCGCTCAGCCATTTGACCGGCTCGTTGTACACCCCTTTCGCGCCAGGATAGCAGTTGGCTGCCAGGGTGAAATCATAATAGCACCCCGCAAGATTTCCGCTCAACTGGGAAATGTCCACAGCGCGGCTGCTTTGCACTGGAAGATGGTTGCGATGAACCAGGACGATGTAGTAAACGCCCTGACGCACGTTGAGGGTGATGCCGGGATTTCCGTAAAGGTCGTAGAGGAATCCATCGGCGCCCAGGATGCCGATGTTGCCGGCAAGGGCTGTCTCTTCAGATTCGCTGCGGCGCAGATAGACCAAAATAAAATCCACTGCCTGAGGCACCAGCGTGGTGATCGGTTGTTTCAAATCCGTCTGGAGAAAATGGGTGTCCCAATCGCGTTTAAGGGTATCCAGAATCGCTTTATAGGTAGGCGTCCGCCTCATCATGCCGGAAGCGGAATCATAGGGTCCCTCCAGCCAGACTTTGGCATACACTCGGGCGAGGGACATGTTTTTCGCAGCAACCGACTGTGAACAAAGAATGATGGCCGTCAGCAGCAGCCAGCCAACCCGTTTCATCCGCATCTCCCTGGTAAAAATGTTCCATGGTTAGGCGGACAAATATCATACCAGCAGGGCAGGGATTGGAAGGCTTGTAATTATTATGATTGAGATGAAGAGATATGGAGGGGACGACGCCAACTGTCAAAAAGGTATTACACCCCTGTCGGGAAAGTTATACACCTCCGGCCTGGCGATGATGGCGCCGAACAACAACTGTCAGGTCCAGGTCCAATCCCCGGGTTGCAGGTCACGATCCACCACTGAGGCCGGCAGGGTATGAACGCCGGGCCAAAGTTTGCGGCCCGGGTAGATGGAGGTGTGGACGCCGGTGTGAACCGAATCGCTTATGATGGCGCCCAGCTTGGTACGGCCGGTGTCCATCAGTTTGCCTTTGATGGCGGAACGGATCGGTCCGCCATCATGGCGCGAATTGGCGGTCACTGTGCCTGCGCCCAGATTGCAGTTTTCACCCACTACCGAGTCGCCGACATAGGCCAGATGACACAGGAGGCTGTTGGACATCACGATGCTGTTTTTAATCTCAACGCCCTGCCCCACCCTGACGTTATCGCCGATGGAGCTGCACTCCCGAATATGGCAATTGGGACCGATCGAGCAGTTCTGTCCGATGATCACCGGCCCTTCGATATAACTGCCTGCTCGGACCACTGTACCTTTGCCGATGAGCACCGGCCCGGTAAGGGTGGCGCCCGGCTCAACAGTGCCGGCCACGGTCTGGCCGCTCATTCGCCGCATGAAATATTCCTGATGAGCCAAAAGGTCCCAGGCATACCCTGTGGGCAGCCAGAATCCGCGGATGGCCAGAATTTTAAAGGGCTGGCGGCGGGCGATGGGCAGAAAGCCGTCCATGATCTCGATCTCGCCGCGGACGCTCAACGGCGCTTTTTCCAGCTCGGCAAAGATCTCTGGTTCAAAAATATAACAGCCTATATTGGCCAGGTTGCCGAGAAACTGCGTCGGTTTTTCCACCATATTGAGCAGGTTGTTCTCCTCGTCCACCATACAGACGCCGTACAGAGAGGGATCCGGGACCACCTTGGCCAGAGCGGCGTAGGAGTGGTGCTGCAACAGGGCCAGGTCTTCGTGGGCAAACAGATCGTCGCCGTTCATGGCCACAAAGCGGCCTTTTATATGGGGCCGAGCCTGCAATACGGCATGGCCGGTACCTTTTTGCTCTTTCTGTTCCTGGTAGATGAGGTGCATGCCGCGATACTGGTCGCCCAAGGCCTGGCGGATCATATCCTGACGGTAACCGACGATAAGGATGACCTCATCGAACAGCCCGTAAAGCTGGTCCAGGCTGTGCTCGATCAGAGGCCGGTTCATGATGGGCAGCAAAGGTTTTGGCCGAGTCAAAGTGAGGGGATAGGTTCGAGTGCTTTTTCCCGCGACCATCAATACAGCTTGCATAACCTCCTCCAATCAGTGAAATTCCAGCTTCTGTGGCCGGACCAGGCCAATATCTTAATATATTTCATTAGGTCCTTGTTTACAAGTTTTTTTCCCGGATTTGCGATAAAAAGGCCTGCGCAAGAAAAAAGGGTTGATTTTTATTATGTTATATATTAAATTAAGCTAGGGTCATCCTTTTCCGGTCGATGCGGAGAAGCTAAGCCAACAGCTGGTCGATCGGACACTAATCAATAGGAATTGTTTGGGACCTATGAGGTGAGGTAAGGGCAATGGAAAAAGCGTTTCCGGGCTGTCTGAAATGTAAAACTGGAATTTTGATCCCCCTGTCTGACTATGGGCGGGACGGAGCCCCCATCATGTACAAGGCGTGGGTGTGCACCAATCCGGAATGCGGTTTCAACATCCGCATCGACAACGGCGAAATCAGTCGTGGAAGAGAGATCAAGGAATCGATGAAATAATCTGCACTGTTCCACACATTCGTAGGACTGATGTTAAAGGGTGACGCAGCGAACTGCGTTCACCCTTTTTAACATATAGGAAAGCGGAATATGGCGCTCGATCAAAAACACTCTCTATGGTTGAAAAAATATAAAATCCACATCGCTTCGTTTCTCTTTGCGGTTCTCGTCTGGTTTCTGGTGATCACCGACGGCACCTTTGATCATATCGTATCGGTTCCCATCCGCGTCCCCGACAGTCCGCCCAACATGATCCTGGCCGAGTCGTTTCCACAGCAGGCCAAAATGCGTGTGCGCGGCCAAGGCATGACGCTGCTGGCCTATCTTTTATTTCGTGAAGCGCAGCTGGAGCCCAAAGTGGAGTGGAAAATCGGACCGCAGACCGTGCACATGACCAAGGAGGATGTGGTTCTGAGCGGCGCCGCTAAATCGATCTCGGTGTTGCAGCTCATCGATCCGCTGGAGCACACT
>JAKJDB010000261.1 GCA_022706175.1 Candidatus Zhuqueibacterota bacterium
CCGCCGGCGCGTTTTACGCCTGTCTGCTGGCGCAGGAGCTGGCGGCGGTGCAGGAGGAAGCTCTGGCTCAGGCGCAGGCCAACCTCGACGTGGTGACCAAAAAACATGCGGTGGGATCAGCGTCCGGATTTGATAAAATGCGTGCAGAGGTGGAAGTGGCCAACCTCAAGCCCGAGGTGATTTCGGCGAAAAACAATCTGCAGTCAGCGGTCACCGGGCTGCGCACGGTGCTCGGCCTGCCGCGCACCACGGAGATCAAAGTGGAAGGCGTCTTGGCGTATATCGATGATGATTTCAGCAACATGAGTCTGGCAGAGTTTCAGAATCAGGCTCTGGCGGCCAGGCCCGAGATCCTGGCGGTCAAGGAACAGAAAACCATCAGCGGCAAAGGCGTCACCGTGGCGGCCAGCAGCTTTATGCCCAAGCTGTTTTTTCAGACCGATTATTCGTATATGGCGATGAAGAACGATATGAAATTCGGCCATGGCGATTTCAGCAAGGGTTTCACCTCTGCGATCAGTTTGCAGCTGCCGCTGTTCACCGGTTTTAAAAACAGCAAGCAGTATCAAAAGGCACGGTTGGATCACAAAATCATGGTCGATGCCGAAAAACAGATTTTCGACGGCATTGCGGCGGATGCGGAGATGAGCTACAACAAATTTCAGGAAGCGCGACAGAAATATCAGGCTGCCAAAGAATCCTCCATCCTCGCTCAGGAGGCTCTGCGCCTCGCCAATCTGATGTACGAGGAAGGGGCCAACACCCAGCTGGATGTCCTCAACTCGCAGCTGGCGGTGAATCGCGCCAAGCTCAATTATGTCTCTTCGCTCTATGAATATCAAATGGCCCGTTATCAGTTACGCAAGGCTGTCGGCAAATTAACAGATGTACTCTAGCAGATCTCGAAAAGGAGAGAATCCATGCAGCGAAAGATGGTATACAGTCTGCTCATCCTCGGCCTTGCTCTCATAGGGGCTGGATGCGGCAACAAGGAGAGTAAAAGTGAAGAGACTGCCCGCGTGCCGGTTGAGGTGACACAGGTACAAACCGGCCGCGTTGTGCAGTCGCTGACCTTTAATGGAGACATCGAGGCTGAGTTGGAGGTCAAAGTCTTTTCCAAGATTCCGGATCGGATCGAGAAATACTTTGTCGATGAGGGAAGCTTTGTTCGGCAAGGGGCGCCCATCGCCCGTATTGTCGCCACCACGATTCAGCAGGCGGTGCGTCAGGCCGAGGCCGGACTGAGCGCCGCCAAGGCCCAGGAGGCCAATGTCGCGGTCGAATATGAGCGCGCTCAGCGCCTGTTCAAAGAGAACGCGATGAGCAAGCAGCAGTATGATATGGTGGTAACACAGTACGAGGCGGCCAAGGCGGGCCTGGAGCAAGCCCAGGCAGCCCTCCTTTCAGCCCAGAGCACCCTCGCCGACGCCACAATTTCGGCCCCGATCTCCGGCATCATCGGTAAGCGCTATTACGAGGCCGGCGACATGGCCAATCCGGCCCTGCCCGTGGCCACCGTGGTGCAGATGGAGCGAATCAAGGTCACCTTGGATGCGACCGAGAACGATATCGGTAGAATCAGAGTGGGACAGGAGGCTGAAGTTCAGGTGCGCAGCTTTAACAATGAAACGTTCATGGGCAAAGTGAACAAGATCAGCCCGGTGCTGGATCCGATGACGCGCATGGCGACCGTAGAGGTGCTGGTGAATAATCCAGATCGACGCCTGAAACCGGGCATGTTCGCACGGGTTAAAATAAACACCGGCGTGATCGAAAACGCCATCACGGTGCCGCGCTACGCGACGGTGGAGCGGACCACTTTAGAGCGAATAAACGGAGAGGAGACGGTTGTCACTCATTACCTGGTTTATGTGGTGGAAAACGATAAGGCGATACAGAGATCCTTGCAGGTATCCTATGCAGACCATCTCCAACTGGTGGTGACCAGTGGCCTCAAAGCCGGCGAACAGTTGGTCACCGTGGGCCAGGCCAGCCTGCGCGACGGCGCTTTGGTGCGGATCATCAGCAAACCGGAGGCCACCCTATGAGGATGACCCAAGCTTCCATCAAACGCGGAGTGACAACGGCGATGATCTATCTCATCGCCATTGGCTTTGGTCTGTTCTCCCTGGCGCGGCTCAACATCGATCTTTATCCCAAGCTCGAATTTCCGATGCTGGCTATTATCACCCAGTACACCGGTGTGGGGCCAAACGATTTAGAGACCGTCATCACCCGGCCGATCGAAGAGGCCTGCGCCTCGGTGGAAAATGTCAAGACGGTCAGCTCCACCACTCAGCAGGGTCTCTCGCTGATTATGATAGAATTCAGCTGGGGCACGGACATGAACCAGGCTGAGATCGACGTGCGCAACAACCTGGAATATATCCGGGATTATCTGCCGCAAGATGCGAGCGATCCCATGGTTTTCGCCTTTGATGTCTCCTCACAGCCGATCCTGTATTTGACCCTCTCCTCAAACGATCTCAGCCAGGCGGAGCTGCGCTACATTGGCGAGCATGATCTTGAGCCGCGCCTGGAGCGCATTCCCGGAGTGGCGTCGGCCTCCACCATGGGCGGTATGAAGCGGGAGATCAAAGTTTTCGCCGACCCGATGCGCATGCGCGCCCACAACGTTTCCCTGCAGCAGATCACCGGCGCTCTGCAGGCGGCCAATTTGCAGATCCCGTCGGGTATGGTCGACAATGATCGGCTTGAATTTTCAGTCAACACCGCGGGACAGTTCACCAGTGTGGAACAGATCGCCGGCACCAGCGTGGCGACTTTTAACGGCGCGGTGATCCGCGTCAGCGACGTAGCGCGCGTCGAGGATGGGTTCACCGAGCAGCGTCAGCGGGTGTGGAACAACAACAAACCCGCGGTGATGGTCATCGTGCAAAGGCAGTCCGATGCCAACTCGGTAACAGTCTGCCGGGAAGTGGCGAAGCGCATGCCCACAATCGAAAAGGAACTGCCGTCGGGCGTCAAGGTGGAAACGATGATGGATCTGTCCAAATTCATCACCCAGTCCATGTCCAACCTGACAAGCACTGCCTGGCAGGCGGTGCTGCTCACTTTCCTGGTGCTGCTCTTTTTCCTACGCAACATCCGCAGCGCTCTGATCGTCGCGGTTTCAATACCGGTCTCGGTCGTCACCACCTTCGCGGTCATGGATCAGGCGGGGTTGACGCTGAACATCATCTCCATGGCCGGGTTGGCGCTTTCGATCGGCATGCTGGTCGACAACTCGATCGTGGTTCTGGAGAGCATTTTCCGACGCCACGATGAGCAAAAGGAAAAACTGCGCGATGCCGCTAACAACGGCGCGCAGGAAGTGGGCATGGCGATCACCGCCTCGACTCTGACCACTCTGGTCGTCTTCATCCCGGTGCTTTTTGTGCCGGGCATGGCGGGCATGCTCTTCCGCGACATGGTGATTACCATCTGTTTTTCACTCACCATTTCGCTGGTCGTGGCTTTGACCCTGATTCCCTCACTGGCCTCACGCATTCTGCGCATCCAGAAGAATCTAGATCCCAGAGGACTCGCAATGCGGGCGAACCGGTTGATCACCGGCTGGCTGGATCAGCTGCATGCTTTCTACGAACGCGTTCTGACCGGCGCCATGAGCTATAAAAAGAGCGTTCTAGCGGCAACCTTTCTCACCTTTGTCCTCGCAGTGGTTTGGATGTTCACAGCTGGGGGAGACTTTATTCCCCAGACGGACAACGGCTTTCTCGCGGTCTCGGTAGATCGTTCTCCAGGCACCAGCCTCGAGTCCATGGACAAGAGCATGCAGGAGCTGAGCCAGATTCTGAAGGAAAAGATCCCTGAGGCCGACAACATTTATGCCAACTTCGGTCAGGGCGAGGGGATCATGGCCCTCTTCTCCTCGCAGAATTCCGCCGAAGGAGATGTAACCATCCGCCTCAAGGAGCGAAAGGAGCGCAACCGCAGCGTCTTTGAAATTCAGGATGCTTTGCGCGAGGAACTCAACAAATTGCCCGATATGGAGGTCAAGTTCGCCGACCGTGGTGAACAGCTCTTCAGCGGCGCGGATATCGCTGTCAAGATTTTTGGCCACGATCTGCAGAAATCGGAAGCCATTGCCAACGAACTTGAGGCCAAGCTGGAAAAAATCAAAGGCATCGCCTCGATAACCTCCAGTATCCGCAAGGCGACGCCGGAACTGCGCATCGAGCTTGACAGGCAGCGCATTGCCGATCTGGGGTTGAGCACGGCCCAGATCGGGCAGGTGGTCAGCACCAGCATCCTCGGTTCCACCGTCACCCAGTTCCGCGACGGCGGCGACGAATACGACATCAAGCTGCAGCTCGACAAGAAATCGCGCACCAGCAAGGAGGATCTGGAAAACATCCTCATCATGACTCCGATGGGAAGCCAGATACCGCTGCGCGCCATCTCCACGATCGCCTACACCAAGGCCCCGCGCGAAATCCTGCGCGAGGATCAGGAGCGCATCGTCACTCTCAATATTGATATTTCCGGGCGCGATTTGCGCCGAGTAACCGCTGATGTTAAAAAAGCGATGAAAGAGGTTTCGCTGCCGCGCGATTTCCGCACCGAGATCGGCGGCACAGCGGAAGATCAGCAAGAGTCTTTCATGTATCTCGGCCTCGCTCTACTAGTGGCCATTCTGCTGACCTACATGGTAATGGCCTCGCAGTTCGAGTCCCTGGTCGATCCTTTCACCATCCTCTTTACCGTGCCGCTGTCGATGATCGGCGTCGCGCTCGGATTGATGGTGACCGGGACGGATATGAGCGTGATGGCTCTGGTTGGCGTGGTCATGCTGGTGGGCATCGTGGTCAATAACGGCATCGTGCTGGTGGACAAAATCAATCAACTGCGCCAGGAGGGGATGGCGCTGGAAGCGGCGATTCACGAGGCGGGGCGTGTGCGTCTTCGGCCC
>JAKJDB010000262.1 GCA_022706175.1 Candidatus Zhuqueibacterota bacterium
GAAAGCCCATGGTCGGCTTGCGGCGGAGGCACCTGAAGAACCCACTTGAGCGCCAGGGGATCGAACTGATAGTCCTCCGGCAACAGCTCGTGGCGGATCAGCTGAATTTCGTCCAATTCGTCGCTGAATTTGCCGCCCTCACGGCCGATCGGCTCCTGCACTTCAACCGTCACCGGTGTGTCGAGGATTTTGCTGCGGCAGGCGAGCACGTACCCTTCGGAAACTGTTGAAGCCGACAGAACGCCCAGACTGTTTGAATCGACATCGCCGCTGATGATGCGGACGATGCATTTTCCGCAGGTGCCTTTGCCGCCGCACGGAAAATCGATTTCCACACCGGCCTGCCGGGCCGCTTCAAGCAGATCGCTGCCCCGTGGCAGAGCGATGGTCTGTCCGCCGGGTTGAAAAGTGATCACAGGCATAGGGGTGTCGTACTCTGTTTTGGCTCGGTCACTTCAATTTTGCTTTGATAAAACTCTCCAAGTCAGCCGCCTCCTGCGGGCCGACGAGCGCTTGCCATCCGGGCATGCTCTCTTCCAGCTCACCGCTGATCTGCGCCACATAACCTGGAATAACGAGGGTGCGGCTGCTTACCTGGGATTCAAGATCGATCTCCCTGGCGAACTTGGCGATCTGCGCGCCGGAAAACTTGCCGGCTGCCCAGGCCGTGAGCACGCTCATGCCTTCGCATTCAGGCACCAACAACCAGGCGCTGATGCCTGAATTCTCGATTTCACCCGAGACGATGAAATAGGTCAGAGAAAAATTGGTGGTCACAAAGACCGGAGAATCCGCTTTCGGCTCACCGATGGGATAGAGCTTGGGTTCCACCTGGATCGGCTTTTGCGGGTCGGTATAGATGTTCATGCGCAGTGTCATCAACGGCGCCAGCAACGCAGGGTCAAAGGCCGGCAGGACGCAGATGCCGCCGTATTTGCAGATTTCGCCGACGGCTTCGACAGCCGCCTCATAAAGATCGCGCTGGTCGATAAAATGGATGGTCGTATAGCCGAGCGGTTTGAAATTATCGAGAATGGCCGCCCGGCGGGCGATCGTCCGGCTTTGCCACTGCTCGGCCGGCGACTGGCTGTGCAGATGGAGCAGGAGATCGTTGAACCCTTTTTCCTTGATCTCGGCGGTCAACGCCGCCAACTCGTCCAGACTGTTCGCGGTCACAGCCAACGCATGGCCGGACTCTTGCGCGAATGCCGTTAATTTTCTGGTCTGGTCCGCATCCGCGGCCACCAGAACGCTGTTGGAACCTGAGACCGCCTTGCCGGCTGCGCGCAGGCCTTCCAGATTGTTGCTGCGCAACAGCAACGGCCGGTTTACGCTTTCGCGGACATGCCGGGCGACGCGGGCATACTGCTCTGCATCGCTTCCGGTTTGGGTCACGCAAACCATGTCGATGATCAGCGTTTCGCCGACGCGCTCCAGCTTGTATTCGCGAATGCGGCCAAGAAGGGCGTCGATGGCTGCCGGATCCTCGCTGTCGGCGATGTCGATCGCCAACGCGGTCTGATTGACAAAAGTCTTTTCATGGCGGTAGAGGACCGTTTCGTCGCCGAGCTTGAGTGATTTGTTTTCTCCCAATTCGAGCAGTTTTACCGGTGGTTCGCTTGCTGCACCCAGAACTCGTTTTGCCTCTTCCGAGGCATAGGGGCATTGGGAGAGGTCCGCTTTTTTAGCGGCCAATTTCATCGCAAACGCCAGACATGTGTTCGAGCCGCACTCTTTGCAGTTGGTTTTAGGCAACAATTTTTGAATCTGCAAGCCGGTCAGCGCCATATCTTTTTGTCCTTAGCTTGTTCAAGACCTGCGGTTCTCGATCCCGTTCTTTGTTAACGTTCAGGGGACGGCTGTTTTTTGTCGAGCAATCGGCTGATGCTTTTTTTCAACGTTCGCACGGTCTGGGGATGGTAGCAGATCAGGATATCGGCGCCGGCAAAGAGAAAGCTCTGCGCCGTGGCGATCTCCCAGAGCGCCGCACGTTTGGCCAATTCGCCCCATTGCGGGAAATCCGCCTGCGAAGCTCGGAATTCCTTGATTTTAATGCATTCCTGCCCTGGCGACAGGATCATAGGCCCGGCGAGCATTCTATCGCCGTTCAGTCCGGTATAGCGGATGCGCTCCATCACCGAATAGGTGTACTCGATGCCATAGCCCACGGCGCCGGTCATGGGATCCATGACGATCTGTGCGGGTTTGACGTCCATGTTGGTGAGAAGGATATTCATCTGTTTGGCGATGTTCACATCGATCGGGCTCTGCGAAACCACTGCATGGCCATAGGCAATCGCGGCTCCGGCAATGGTGCGGTAGTTGTCCTGTTCGACCCAGTTGAGCAACAGGTTTTCGCCGGCGCAGGCCTGAGCGACCGCTTTGAGCACCTGGTTGTTGCGCTCAAAGTGGCTGTGGCCGGTGATGATCAGAGGGACATCCACTGCAGACAAAACCTGCTTGACCAGTTCAACGGCCTGCTCGGCCGTGCGGCCGCCTTTTTCCGGGTGGGTGCCTTCCAGGCGCACGCTGATCAGGTCAGCGCCATACTGTTCAACGCACTGGCGGGCCATCTCTGCCGGCTGCTGCAGGAGATCGCCGTATATTTCGCGCAATACAGCGGGATATTTTTCGCTGATGGTGTCGAAAACTTCCATGGCCAACAGCGGGCGATTCGGCATTTCGCCTTCCCATAGATGAAACGGCATGGCGGTCTCACCGCCGATGGCATAGGTTTTTCCTCGTGTGCCTCCTTGCTCGCGGGTGGCCCCGAGCTGGACCGTCCAGATCGGTACTTCGCATTTTTCTTTACGAATGGCAAAAGACGCCACTGCGCTGATGCGTTCCGCCGCAGTCGCCTGCGCCATCCCTGCATCAGCCGCCTTTGCCGCAGGGGCAGGGGATGTTGTGGCAGCGGCCGCCTCCATCGGCGGCGCAGCGGCGATGGAGGCAGAGACGGGCGCGGGCGTTCCCTGGCCGAGGAATTTTTCCCCCAGCGTTTGAATGATCCCGGCCACAATGTCGCGGGTCAGCGATCCTTTCACCTCAGCGACGATTTCCTGCTTGATCGATTCTTTCAGTTGGGCGAGCTGTTCAGGTGTCATCGTTTGCTCCTCGCTATCGCTGCGCTCGACGAAGGTCTCTGTTTTCGCCTCTGCCGGATGTGAACCTGCAGCCGGTGCAGGGACGCCGTTGGGCGATTCCGCCTTTGCCGCATCCGCCAATAACGTGATGTCGGGCATTTCCAGCGCGGGGTGGCCGACTTTTTCCATGAACGCCCGCACGGCCAGGGCATCGGTGGCAATAGTTTCATCCGCTATTTTATCCAGCAGATCCGGCGCCCCCTGTTCGGAAAATCTTTTCTGCAAATCAGCGCCTAAAAGCGTCTTGAGCTCTTTGGTCATCCAGACCAGCCGGCGATGACCGCCATCGGCATAGAGAAATTTTTTCGAGGTGAGAAAGATCTTGCCGCAGCCCATAAAGCCCGGGGTTTGTTGCCCGCCGCCCACGTTTCCGGCCAGGGTGGAAAAGCTCATGCCGACCGGCGTGTCCTCGAGAAATTCGCGGTTGACCGCCATGATGCCGTTGCACTCCGGCAGATAAGCGCAGATCACTTCAAAACAGCCGCAGCTGGTCATCGGCCGGTCCATGATCGAGTAAGCGCAAAAGCTCTGCACCATCTTGTGGCTGTTGGTGTGGACATATTCATCGACGCCCTGCCAGATGCCGCGGATCGGATCCAAACATTCGCCTTTTTTAACCGGTTGGTTGGGACCGGTTTCGTCGATTTCAAAGGCAGCCTTGCCGTCCAGCCAGTTGTACGCGCCGCACAAACCCAGCCGTTCCGGCGTGATGATGCAAACATGGTTGGGGGCAAAGGACTGGCAGAGCAAACAGCTGTAAAAGGTGTCCACTGAATCGTCGGTCATCGACTCCAGGCGACGGTTGCGTTCGTCATAGACTTTGCGGGCCACGGCCAGCCGCTTTTCCACTTCGGACGATTCGGTGATCAAGGTGACTCGCACCTTGTCGACGATGGCGGGATAGTCGGAGATGAATTTGGCGTGAATGATTTCGCCATAGTCCTTGAGGCGCAATCCCTTGGCAAATCCGCTCTTGGAAACCCGGGTCCAGACGATGTCGCGTTGCCCCATGTGCCAGATGCCTTCGGCGCCGTTGATCAGATGGTGAATTTGGCGTTCGAGGATCGGTTCGAAATCGGTCTGCATTTTGCGGCCGGCCACCTGCACCCAGATGGCCAGCGGCAGGGCATCGCCGGGTTCAACGCCGTCGATATCCGGTCCGATGACCTCGATCTCGCCGTCGTTGATCTCGTCCATCTCAGCGGAAGTGACGAATTCGAAAGCCGGAGTGCGGTTGCCGCCGAATTCCACCTGCACATCGGTTTTGCGGATGCGTTCTCCTTCAAAGGCCGGGCCATAGGGCACTGGAATCGGCACTTTGGTGATCTTGATTTTACAGCCTCTCACCTCGAGCGCTTTTTCGACCATCTGTTCATGTGGAACACCGGAGACCACATGTTCATAAGTGCAGACGCCGGTGGGCAGGATTTGCGGAATCGGCGTATCGGCGATGACCGGAAATCCATAGTTGATGGCGCCCGCTGCTGCGGCGTATTTGTCCGCAGTGACCTCACCCAGGGCCAGGACAAAGGCAAAAATTCGATTTTTGTTGTACTTGAGATTGCGTTCAAAATCGCCGGGTTTAACGCCGCCAAAGGAGAGTGCCGCGCGGTTGGCAAACCCCAGGGCATAGATCAGCGCGGAAACGTCGTTGCCAAAGGGCACCAGCCGTGTTTCCCAGCCCAGTTGCACGCCCTCTTCAGCGAGTTGCCTGGCAAAATGGCGGCCGTTGAGACCGCCGCCCATAAAGACATAGATGTTTTTCTCCTGCAATTCACGGGCGATCT
>JAKJDB010000263.1 GCA_022706175.1 Candidatus Zhuqueibacterota bacterium
TTTCTCCAGCCCGGTCTTGCCCACCAGGTCCCCGGGGATCAACCCCTCTTTTCTCCGCCGATCCAGTTCCGACTTGGAAATCTCGCCGATATAGCCGAACAGGTGCGGCGCCTTGATGCCGGTCGGATACACCCGCCGGGTTTCCACCTCGTAGCTCACGCCGGGCAAATCCAGCTTGCGCTCTTCCAGACGGACCAGCAGCGCATACTCGACATCCCGTTTGAGTTTGACGGCGAAGTATGGGTTATCCGCATCCCGAAGTCTGTCGCCGAGTTTCTCCGCCGGTTCGGACAACAGCTCGCCGAGAAGCTGCAACGCCTGCGGACTGTTTTTGACCTCGCTGGGCACTGCGCTCACTGAATACGATGGCCGATTTTCCACTAGAATGACGCCGTTGCGGTCGTAGAGAATGCCGCGCGGCGCTTCCAGCCGCAATCGCCGTATGCGGTTCTGATTGGAGTGGGCGAGATATTTACTCCGCTGGATGACCTGCAGATTGACCAGCTGCACCGCCAAAGCGAGGAACAGGGCGGCCAGAATGCCGACAACGACATTTTTATTGTAAACGGTGAAAGACAATCGTCTGTATTCCCACTAGGTAAGCGGTTAGACAAATGGATCCGAATCCGCTTTGTACAATTTTTCCCAGGTCTCCTGCGAGATCAGGGAAAACAGAATGAGCGTAACCAGTTCCGTGTACAGGGTGGAAAAGAGGATCCGCCACCACAAAACGCCCGACGACCAATTCTCGATCAAAGACAACACAGCGAACAGAACCACATTGTTCAACAGCGCGATGCCCATGACCCGAAAACTGGCTTGATAGGAATGGTGAAAAGCGTGTTCGCTCAGGAACGTGCCTGCGGCAAAAGAGGCCACCGAGCGGGCTAAGGCGCCGGGGCCGAGCAGGGCATGGTTGAGCAGATCTTCGACCAGGCCGGCGCTGAACCCCCACACCACCGCGCGTCTTCGGCCTTCGCGCATGCTGATGTAGCACAAGGCGATGATGCACAGATCCGGTTTGACGCCGCGGACGGCGAACAGGTCCCCCAGCGTCACCTGCACCACCAAGGCCAATCCGATGAGGAAGAGGTAAAAGAGATATCTCACCTCAGCCCCCTGCCTGTTGACTGCTGTCCACGTCCAGGATCACGAACACCTCTTCCAACCGGGAAAAATCCAGACGCGGCTTGACATAGATTTTTTGAAACATGCCGGCGTGAGCGTCGTCGATCATGGAGACCACGCCGATCTTGAGTCCGGTTGGAAACAGAGAATTCTGCCCTGAGGTCACCACCCAATCGCCCACTTTGATGTCCGCGCTGAGGAACACACCGGTGAGCAGACCGGAGTCAAACCCGGCCCACTGAAAGACGCCCTGCACGCGGCTGCGTTGATCCAGGGCCGCGACACGAAAGTTGCGGTCCGTCAGCAATTGAACGATCGAATGGCTGGTAGAGACCGAGATGACTTTGCCCACCAGGCCGTCGGCCGACATCACCGGCCGGTTTTCCTGGACGCCCTGCCGTCGGCCTGCATCGATCAGAATCGTCGCCATGCCGGGATGACTGCCTGAGCCGAGCAGTCGGGCGGGCTGCAGACGCGCCGTCGACTGTTCGGCAAAGCCCACCATGGCTCGCAGGCGCTGATTCTCATAGTGCGCCTCAGCCAGCTGACAGTTGCGCACCTGGAGCATGGCGTTTTGATAACGCAAGCGGCTGTTCTCTTCATAGACATCGCCCAGCCGCCGGACCGCAGCGACCGGCTGCGCCATTCGCCCCAAGAGTTCCAAACTGACGCTGTGCAGCGCGCCCAGCTCGCTGCCGCGGTTGCCGAGAAACATCAGGGCGACGGATGCGACAACGGCCAGGGTGAGGATCAGATAATCCACTTGAGGAGCAACAATTTTCTTGATGGTTTTCGGCAAAACGTTCGGTCCTGATAGGCAACCTGTCCGTCAGTGGGTGGCAGCTGCAATGATTTTCTCCTGCGCCCGTCCCTCCCAGCGATGGAGCGACGGAAAGCCGTCCTCGATCTTTACGAAGCTGAATGCAGTGATCCAGTTGCCCGCATTGACATACCAGCCCTGGTGATGGCGTACACAGGCGGGCACATGGGTATGCCCGAGCACCACGATGTCATACCCCTGATCGATCTTTTTAAAGGCAAAAGCGCGATAGTCTTCGTCGCCCTGTTGGTCGGCCGCTTTGTCCGCGTCCCGGCTCAGCTGGGAAAAAAACAAAGCCAGCGGCACACCGATGTCCGGGTGCAGCCAGCGATAGAGCCAAACGTTGACGGGGTGACGCAGAACCCGTTTCAGCGCCCGATAGCCGTAATCCTTTTTCAGCAAGCCGTCGCCATGAAGCAGATAGATCTTTTTTTCTTGGTGCAGCAGTTCGAAGGCATCGCGATGCAGCTGCAGTCCCACCTCGCGCCGCATAAAAGCGCCCAACCAGAAATCATGGTTGCCGGCGATGTAATCGATGCGAATGCCGGAACGGACGAGAGCAGACAACTGCGCCAGAATGGAAAAATGGCGGTTGGGGATGGCATGACGGTATTCGAACCAAAAGTCGAAAAGATCGCCGCAGATGATCAGGCGGCAGGGTTGGCCTTGCAAGGACTGCAAAAACGAGAGCAGCAGCGCCGTTTTTTTTTCTTCCATCCCCGCCCGTTGCGCACCGAAATGCGCGTCCGAGATAATGTATATTTTTTCGTCCATCAGATCCTGGTGGAGGCTCGTCGCGTTTCGGGCGAAGCAAAACCCGGCATGCATCCTTGCACCGGCGTCTACGCCATGTGCCCTGTGGCGTCGAACTTGTTTGGGTGAATTTAATCAACCTAGCCCATAAATGCAAGGGTGTTCTTGTCTTGCGCCGCACGGAGGGCGGAAAAAAAAGTTGACAAAGTTTTAAAAGTTTGCTAATTTAGCGTAAATCCTGCTGGCAATGTCTAATCCCTAAAGGGAGAAATCAATACAGATGGAAGCACTGGGTTTGATCGAAACCAAAGGATTGGTGGCCGCCATTGAGGCTGCGGACGCCATGGTCAAAGCCGCTCAGGTCACCCTGATCGGCTCGGAAAAAGTGGGCGGCGGGCTGGTGGCCGTCATGGTTCGCGGCGATGTGGGCGCGGTCAAAGCGGCCACCGAAGCCGGTGCTGCGGCTGCGGAAAAAATCGGCGAGTTGATCTCGGTCCATGTGATCCCGCGGCCGCACAGTGATGTGGAAAATCTGCTGCCCCGAGGCGGCGCCGGCAAAGCGGTCAGCTGACCGATCCGGTAAAAGCGCCGGCTGGATGGCAGAATTTTCTCCCTGCCGTGGCCGGCTCTGTAGCAGGCTCGATGAGCGGGTGGCTTGCCGCCCGCTTTTTTTATGCCCGGCGCTTGCTGCACCGCCCCATTGCGCAGGCCCGGACGCGCGGAATCCGCAACCCGTTGCCGGTACATCCCAATGATCACGATCAAAGCGTACGCAAAAATCAACCTATGTCTGCGCGTGCTTGGCAGGCGGCCGGACGGCTATCATGAGCTGGAGACTCTGTTTCAGCAGATCGACCTGTGCGACACCCTGCTGCTCAGCGAGGCGGAGCAGACCCTGACCGTGACCTGCAGCCATGCGGACTGCCCGACGGACGAAAAAAACATCGTCCATCGAGCCGCGGACCTGCTGCGCCGCTGCAGCGGCTGTCGGTCCGGGGTGCACATCCATATTGAAAAGCACATCCCCATGGGCGCCGGCCTGGGCGGCGGCAGCAGCGATGCCGCCGCCGCACTCAAAGGGCTGAATCGCCTGTGGCGCCTGAACCTGGATGACGCGCTGCTGCATCAGCTGGCTGGCCAGCTGGGCGCTGACGTGGCGTTCTTTCTGCGCGGCGGCAGCGCACTGGGAACCGGCCGCGGCGAACAGCTGCAGCCGCTGCCGTTGCCGCTGGACTATTACGGCGTACTGGTCTATCCCCGCTTTCCGATCTCCACCGCCTGGGTGTATCAGAACCTCAAATTAAACTTGACAAATAGCGCAAAAAGCAGTAAATTTTACAGCTTGACCGATCTTGTCAATGACCGTGAATCCTGGCAACACGGCTTCACCAATGACCTGGAAAAGGTGGTCTTTGAAGAGTATCCGGAGCTCGACCGTTTGCGTGAACAGCTCGCAACTGCCGGCGCGTTTTTTAGCCGCATGTCCGGCAGCGGCTCCTGCATATATGGTTTATACGAAACCCGAGCCCGTGCCGAGAACGCCTTTCTCGGCGTTGGTACATCCTACCAACGATTTCTCTTTTCCCCCATTTCCACTCACCTGGATCCGGCTGAAACAGTCTGATACCCTAAACTGGGGCGTCGTCAAGCGGCTAAGACACGGGACTTTGATTCCCGCATTCGGAGGTTCGAATCCTCCCGCCCCAGCCATGGTGACAGCCGCCTTCGCCCGTCAACGACAGATCCTGGTTTCATCGCCAATCTGCTTTGCAGCAAATCCGGTTTTTCTTTTCTTTCATCGAGGTAGGTAGAATGACGATTACCACTCCTAATCGGCGCGAAGCCAAGCTCTTCTCTGGCCGTTCCAGCCTCGCATTGGCCGGTAACATTGCCCAGGCCTTTGGCAAGGAGCTGGGGCAGATCACCATTAAAAATTTTTCCGATGGAGAGATCTGGGTCAAATTCGAAGAGAACATCCGCGGCACCGATGTCTTCCTGATCCAATCCACCAACGCGCCCAGCGAAAATCTCCTGGAGTTGCTCATCATGATCGATGCCGCCAAACGCGCCTCGGCCTACCGCATCACAGCGGTGATCCCCTATTTCGGCTACGCCCGGCAGGACCGCAAGGATCAACCGCGGGTGGCGATCTCGGGAAAACTGGTGGCCGATCTGATCGCCAAAGCCGGCGCCGACCGCATCCTGGCCATGGACTTGCACACGCCG
>JAKJDB010000264.1 GCA_022706175.1 Candidatus Zhuqueibacterota bacterium
GCCCGACCCCAGTCCGAGTCCGGCGATAGAGATGCCTTTCACCTCAGCGCCGCCGCCGATGCCCAGCAATGCGAACGAGATGCCCGTTACGTTGGTTTCTGCGGCAATACCGAGTGCGCCCAACTGCAGGCCGCTCAGCGATCCGCCGCCGGGCAGCGTGCCGATGGAAAGCCCCTTGATCCGCGACAATCGACTGGACTCATGGGGTTTCCACAGAGTGACATTGATGCCGTTGACATAATCCACATCGCGATCGCGATAGTTGAAGCGCAGTCCGGTAAAAGCTGTGGAATTGCCAAAAGAGATGCCAGCGCCGGAACTGGGGATGTCAAGACTCTGGGCGCTGCCCGAAAGAGGCAGGATGAACACACTGATGGCCCAGGCCCAGACGCGGCCACTACGCTTGAACGGTGCGAAAACAGACATGGCATCACTCTCCTGTAAAATTCAGGCAACTCGGTCTGTACACCTGGCTTACGTGAAACCGGACTAATAGTTACTCTGTCTGGCTGATTTTTCTCGACTCGTAATGGCAGGAAGGGGCGAGTTGATGTACCCAGAGTTGCTGCAAAAACCTCGGCAACCATCAGCGATCAGACGGTTTTCACACCTTCTCCGCAGCCTAGGAACAAGAAAAGCGCGGCAACGAGCGCTTACTCCCCTCTGGCATACCTCTGCTGGTACTCGCGCCACGTCGTTATCGATTTCATCAGCGCGGTTTCGCAGTCCTGCTGAATGTTATAGCACTGCAAGCCGAATTTACCTTTGTAACCGTTATCCTTTAACAGCTTGACCAGTTTATAGACATCAAAGCTGCCTTCGCCGAGCGGCCGGATCAGACGATCCCAGCCCATGGTGCGGGTATCGCCGCTGTCCGCGCCGTTGACAGACATCATGAACAACCACGGCAGGGCATCGATCGTCTTTTGCTCCCATCCCTGCTCCCCTTCCACCTTGAGCAGGTGGCATAGATTAAGCGTTGCGCCGACATTGCGGCGGCCGGTTTTTTTCGCCAGATCGACCGCGTGGTGCAGGGTTTCACAATATAAATTAGCATGGGGATACACCGCGATCTGGATGTTTAAAGGAGCCGCAAAATCGGCCAGATCACGAAGGCCCTGGACAAAGAGCGAATCCCCCAAAGCTTTATCCGTCACACTGCTGTCGGCATGGAGGTGCAAAGTCACGAGAAGATTGCGATCCTGTGAATGGCGCAGTACATTGTACAAGTCGGCATGTTGGCTGATTCTGCCGTCTTTGATGTTCATGGCAATATATATCTCCGGCATATCCAGGCCGACCTTGTCCAGGGCGGCCCGCCAGGCATAATAGGTCTCCTCACCATGGCCGGCCAGGCCGTTATAACCCAGCCGTTTTACCAGCGTGGCTTTAGCTTCATGTTCCTGCGGTGCGTTGAGCATCGTCTGCACCCCGTTGTTAAAGCAATAAAACACATTATCCAGTTTTTTCTCCTGACTGCAGGAAAATAAAAACGCGCACAGGACACTGCCGTATAACCTCATCCACTGGCTAGCCAAGCTTCACCTCCTGGAATTTATTCATCCATTCCACGACGTTGCGGTCAAGCCATTTTTCACGAAACGGCCGCCTCAACATAGCATTGGCCGCTGTATCATTAACAAATTTGCCGGTCATTCTATCCCAGGTCAGTTCACACCCCAGTTTCACCGAGATCAACCCCATCAACGTGGTGAAATAGACAGTATGTCCCACCTCCAACGGTTCCAATGATTTGCCGCCGGCTTTAACCGCTTTCAAGAAATCGGCTTTATCGGTCAACGTGCCGGCATAGTCCTGGTCTCCCGCCGCAGGTTGGTAATCCAGAATCTTTTGATCGCTCGCCTGCAGTTTGTCGGGATAAGTGACCTTGATCCAGCCGGCTGATCCTTCAAACAGCACATAAGGCTCATCGATTTTATAATGCATCACAAAACCATCCTGATAAGTGTATTCGATTTCAAACACCTCGATGGTATTCCACAACCCTTTGCTAAAGCGGCCCGAGCCCTTCACTCTCACCGGCAGTTCATACTCCCGCTTCATTCCCCACAGGGCGATATCCACCAGATGAGCGCCCCAATTGGTGATCATACCGTTGCAATAGTCGTCGATGCGGAGCCAGCCCGGACGGGTATCGATGGTGGCGGGATCATGCACACGGTTCTGGGTGTAAGGCGCCGGGAACGCCGGCCCCAGCCACATGTCATAGTTGAGCGCTTTGGGGATCGTCATTTCCGGCTGCGGTCCGACCGCACTGCCGTTCAGCTCCCCTGGCACTCCCACGGCGACATGCTGCAAATCGCCGATAATCCGGTTATGAACGATCTCTACCGCTCTCTGAAAGGCGCGCAGGGAGCGGAACTCACTGTCAAGACGATTGGCCACGCCTTTGGCCTTAACCGCCTCGATCAGGGCTCTGCTGTGCGAGTAGCTGATCGACAGCGCCTTCTCCATGGCAACATGTTTGCCGGCCAGCGCGGCTGCGATGCCTGCGGGCGCATGCCAGTGATCGGGCGTTGACACCATCACGGCATCAATTTTCTTGCTGGCGATCAATTCGCGGTAATCAGAATACTTTTTCACGCCCTGGAATTTTTTATTCGCTTTGGAGTAGGCCTCGTTGATGACCGTTGCGGCCAGATCCATGCGCCAGGAATCCACATCGTTCACTGCGATCACCTGACAATTCGGCAGCTGCAAAAAACCGTTTTTCAGATTGACGTGCACCGCCTGCCGGCCGGCGCCGATCATCCCTACAGTGATGCGTTCGCTGGGCGCATGCTTGCCGAATACGGAAGAAGGCACAATGGCCGGAGCAGCTAGACTGCTAACGGCGGCCGCGCCCGCCTGAAGTAAAAACTCTCTGCGCTTCATAGATGAGTTCTCTTTCTATATATTGTTCCTATTCATGGGCAGATGGTCTTCACGCACTCTCGGGAATTTGATAACGAGACCCGCTGCTTTTTTTATGCTGTCTGTTGGACTTTTGCAGAGCCATGAGACAGCGGCTCTTTAGCTAATGGATAACGACCAATTTGCGCGTACAGGTGAATGCACCGGCTTGAAGGCGGACAAGATACACGCCGCCGGCTGCTGGCTGGTTTTCAAAAGTCAGGCCGTGCCAATTAACCACATAGCGGCCGGCCGCCATCGGTTGATCCGCCAATACGGCCACGGCCTGGCCGAAAAGATTATAGATCATCAGCTTCACATGGACCGGTGAGGCCAGTTCAAATATAATGTCGGTCTGGTCGTTAAAGGGATTGGGATGATTTTGCTGCAGGACGAATCGATCCGGTTTTTCTTGATGTTGCACGGACGTCGGTCCCAGAGTAAAGCTCTGTTCCGCGGCAAAAGGACCGCCGGTAAAACCCGGGTCAACCGTCTGAACGCTCCAGTAATAGGTCCCGGCGGTCAGGCCGTAGAGCGTGCAGATTTTGCCGGAAAGCATATTGCCCTGGGTTAGATTATATCGTTGGCCGGAACGACTGTCTGCCGATGGCGATACGATTTCACATCCACCGGGTGTACTGCCGACACGGAGGTTGTAGGTGATTTCGCTGCGTCGACAAGTTGGATCCGGTGGCGGTTGCCAGCGGAAAACCACGGCCCGCCGCAGCGATCAGAGCCACAGGCGGGGACAGCGGATTTTTACGTTTATCCGTCTCATTGCGCAGCAGGGCCATGGAGGCGCCGGCGTTATAGGTTAAAAGAATATCGAGATCGCCGTCGAGGTCAAAATCGCAGCAATAGGGATTCATACCCAAGGCAGTGGAAAAGGTAAAGATTTTCTCCATGCCGGAATCGAGCTGCAGGTAAATGTCATAATGATCGGTCTCAAGCTGAATGAGATCGCTCAAGCCATCGTTGTTGAAATCACCGCTGCTGCTGACCGGAATGACGGTGGCGTTGGCAGCGGATGCAACGAATCCGCCCTGGTCGTTGTAGTAGACCGTTGTCCGTCCATCCTGGGTGATGCAGATATCGCTATCGTCGTCGAGATCGCAATCGCGCCAGAACGGCGTGCCCGCAGCCTGTTCATCGCGCCACCCCAATAGAGATGAATCGACGCTGGAAAACCGGCCGCGATGGTTATTGAACAGCCGGATGACCGTCCGCCGGCCGGCGCCATCCGCAGATCCCATCAGCCCGCGAAAAAGAAGATCCTGATCTCCGTCCTGATCATAATCACAAGGAAAATAGTCGCCATAGCCGTTTGACACGGCGTCGGGAGACGCCAATTGCCAGCCGTTCGCCGTGTGGTAAACGATTTGGCTGGTGCACATCATATTTGCGGTAATGCCGCTGATCAGGATGTCCCGGCGGCCGTCGTTGTTCGCATCCAACAACGAAATCTTGTAGCCGTTGTTGAATCCGGTTGACAAAGGAATTTCAGCAAAAGACTGGGAAAATTGGACCAGATCATTGCGCAAAAAGCTTACATGGGCGTTGGTGGTGAGAAACAGAGTCATGATATCCAGATCATTATCGCTGTCAAAATCGCAAAGGCGTGTTCTGCCGTAGGCCCAGGCATTGATGAAATCGAGCCGTTCTTCTGTATAGGTTCCGAGGCTATTTTTGAAAATGGACTGTAGGGAGGAAGAATTCTTTTGATAGTGCAGCAGGATATCCAGGTCCCCGTCCTTGTCCATGTCCGCAATTTGGAAAAAACTTTGCGGGCAGGGGAGCGAGGTGTTCATATAAGTAAAAGGAAGATGATAGTCAACAGTCAAGGTCTCTGACGGCGCGCTGTGCAGATGAGACCAGTTTTCTGCTTTCAGAAAATAGCGCTGGGTCTGACCTTGCTGAATATGGCTGTCTGAATAATGGCATATCGTACCTTCCAGCTCGGCGATTTTCTTCTCGATGTTATTTGCGACTTTATAGAGATGATAGCGA
>JAKJDB010000265.1 GCA_022706175.1 Candidatus Zhuqueibacterota bacterium
GACTATGACAACGACGGCCGCCTCGATCTGTATGTGTGCGACGATGAAAAACGAAACCGGCTGTTCCGCAACACCGGGGCCGGCGTCTGGCCGGATGTGGCCCGCGACCTGCACGTGGACAATCTCGACCCCACCGGTTGGGTACTGGACGCCTCAGCCACGGCCGTATGGGGCGATTATGACAACGACGGCGATCTGGATCTGTTTCTCGCCTCGCAGGGCGGCGCCTTCACTAAAAAGTCGGAAAACCGCCTGTATCGAAACGACGGCGCCGCCGGGTTCGTTGAAATCGCACAAACATCGGCCATCGCTGATCAGGGGCAAACGCATTATGCCGCGTCGTTCGGGGACATCGATAACGACGGCGATCTCGATCTGTATGTTCAGGTCGGTCCCACGCAGATTCCACCCGGACTCGGCGGCGGTGTGGATCTATTGTTCGAAAACCTCAAGGGCTCGGAGAACAACTGGCTCGAGTTTCGCCTGACCGGCCGGCAAAGCAATCGCTCCGCCATCGGCGCCCGCATCCGTTGCGTGGCCGACGACCTGTCGCAAATTCGCGAGGTGCAGGGCGGCAGCGGGTATAATAGCATGAACCCCTTCCAGCAGCACTTTGGTTTTGGCCGGCGGACCGTGGTCGATTCGGTGATCATCCGCTGGCCCAGCGGAATGGTGGATGTGCTGACCGCTGTTCCGGTGAATCAGATCATCGCTGTCACCGAGGGGAGCTTCTCCGGGATCACAACCCCTTTCACCATGCCGGAGCAAATGAGCATTGAAGGCAATTATCCGAATCCTTTCAATGCGCGGACCGTCATTCGGTTCACCCTGCCGGAATTGAGCCGAACCCAGCTGACCATTGTGAACATCTCCGGCCGCCGTGTGCGGACTTTGATCAATGGCAGGATGTTGAGCGGCGTTCAAGAGGTCCGCTGGGATGGCCGCGATGATTCAGGAGAGCCGGTTGCTTCCGGCATCTACCTTTGCCGTCTGACTGTGGGCGATCGAACTGTGGTTCACTCGATGGCGTATGTGAAATAAAAAGGTCTTTTCGCCCTTTGCCAATGAGTCAAGCAAAGTTATGTCTGATCTGCTCCGGCCCAATTCACCGGTATGACGGCGACTCGGCTCGTCTCCATGAACAAAACAGGACGACGTTTGTGTCCCTGCGCTTTCACCACCGGGACCACCAGCCGCGCAGTGGCGGAATGTCGAAAGCTGAACATTTGAAAACCTTGCGGACGAGGGTATAAAAAAGGGACGTGCAAATAGGCACGTCCCTTTTTATTTACGGTTTACTCCCGACTGAGGCCAAACAATCAAAGCATCCGTTCACAGTGGAACCGCCGGATAAGAGATTTCTATTTCACCGGTTTTCCGTCCACATCGATGACCTGAATCTCGCCCCACCCCAGTTCTTTCAAGGTCGGCTCGACCTTGACCCGATCGCCCACCACCACCCAGACGGTCTGATCGGGACGCAGGATTTTTTTCGCGGCCGCTGAAATGTCGTTCAATTTCAGGTTTTTGACCTTCTCGGGATAGGTCTGGTAATAGCTGTCCGGCAGATCAAACACCACCATCTCGTTCAGCGAACGTCCGACGGACTGGATCGTCTCCCAGGAGCCCGGCAGGCCGAGAATTTCATTCTTTTGGATTTTGTCCAACTCTTCCTGCTGCGCCGGTCGGCTGCCGAGGATCTCTTTCAACTCTTTATGGATTTCCTGCACCGTTTCTTTTGTTTTATCTCCCTGCACCGGAGCGTAGGCGAGGAACGGCCGCTGACCGCGGGCATCTATCACCACACTGTGGGCGCCGTAGGACCAGTGTTTATCTTCGCGGATGTTCATGTTGATGCGCGAGGTAAACGTACCGCCGAGAATGTTGTTCATCATCTGCACGGCGATATCATCCGGATCCGACTTGGGGGTGGCAAGCTGCCCGGCTATGATGAAGCTTTGCTGAGCCTGAGGCTTGTCTATGAGATAAATCTGCGATTTGGTCTTTTGGGCGACCGGGGTCACTCTCTTCTTTGGCACAGAGCCTTTTTTCCAGGATTTGAAGGCTTTTTCCAGCTTGGGCGTGAGCTCGGCCAGTTTTACATCGCCCACCACCACCAGAGTGGCGTTGTTGGGTTTGAACCAGGTCTGATGAAAGTTCTGCAACACCTGGACCGTCATTTTATCTATCGACGCTTCGGTCCCAGAGCCGGTGAACGGCACTCCATAAGCATGCTCCTGGCCGTAAAGGTACTGCGGCAAAAGGCGCAAGGCCATGGTGAACGGCGAGGCCTTTTCCTGCTGGATTTCGGCCAGGCTCTGTTTTTTCAGCCGGCCGAGTTCCTCCTCTGGAAAAGCGGGATTTAGAATGACGTCGCTGTAGATGTCCAGAGCGGCGTCGAGTTTTTCGGTCAGGGTGGAGAGGGTCACGGTGGAGACGTCCAGATTCGATCCAGTCGACAACCGCGCGCCGAGCAGGGAAAGCTGCTCGTTGATCTCAAGAGCGCTGCGGCTCTTCGTACCCTCATCCATCATGTCCAGCGCCAGGCCGGCCGTACCCAGCAGTGCGCCCTGATCAGCCGCCCAACCGGCATCCACGATCAGGCTGAGATTCGCCAAAGGAATGCTGTGGCGTTCGGCAAGCACGACCTTGAGGCCGTTGGAGAGAGTGGCTCGTTGAATAGCTGGAAATTCGACGGCCGGTGGTGCGCCCGGATTCGGCAGTCTGGAGCGGTCGACCTTGCCTTCCGCTGTTTTGTACTCCGGGTAGGGATGGACCTCGAGAACATAGACGCCGTCAGAGAGCCAGTATTTGGCGGCCTGCTGCAGTTCCTGTGCCGTAGCCTCATCGATGCGCTTCAAAGTGGTCTTGTAATAGTCCGGACTGCCGCCAAAGACCTCGTTGCTGATGAGGATGTCGGACTTGCCGCCGAATCCACCGATCCGCTCGCTGCCGCGGATAAAATTGGAGCGGTACTGCGCTTTGACCCGTTGCAGTTCGGTCTCCGTCGGGCCCTCGGCGATCAGGCGGGCCAGTTCTTCATCCAGAGCTTTTTCAACTTTTTCCAGGGACTCGCCGGGTTTGGCGGTGGCAACGATGTAAAAGAGCCCCGCGATTTCACGCAAATCTACATAGGCTGAAACGTCTGTTGCGATCTGGTCCTCATAGACCAGCCGTTTGTACAACCGGGAGGTCTTGCCGGAAGCGAGCAGGTCGCTGACCAGATCGAGCCGGTTGGCGCACAGTGTGCCCCAGGCCGGTATGTTCCAAACTTTATAGATGCGCGCCTGGGGAACACGGTCTTGAGCGACTTGGCGCAAGGACCCCGTGCGCTTTGCGGTAAACGCCTCGTAACGTGTCACCGGCGGTCCTGCCGGAATATCGCCAAAGTACTGCTTCACTTTCGCCAAAGCCTCCTGGGTGGTGATGTCGCCGGCAATGGCGATCACGGCGTTGTTGGGTCCATAATAGGCTTTGAACCACTCGTGGACATCCTTCAGGCTTGCCGCCTCCAAATCCTCCATAGCGCCGATGACGGTCCAGGAGTAGGGGTGGCCGGCCGGGAAGCAGTTTTTGGCGACAAGTTCATCCGCCAGACTGTAGGGTTCGTTCTCATACTGCCGCTTTTCATTCTGCACCACGCCGCGCTGTTCGTCCAGTTTGGCCTGGTCGATGGCGCCGAGGAGGTGGCCCATGCGGTCTGATTCCATCCACAGGGCTACGTCCAGAGCGGACTTGGGCACATTTTCGAAATAGTTGGTCCGGTCTTCGTTGGTGGTGCCGTTGAGATCCGTGGCGCCGATTTTTTCAAGGGGCTTGAAATAGTCATCGTTGTGGTTCTCGCTGCCGTTGAACATCAAATGCTCGAATAAATGGGCGAAACCGGTCTTGCCGGGTTTTTCGTTTTTCGAGCCCACATGATACCACACGTTGAAAGCGACGATGGGGGCTTTGTGGTCCTCGTGGACGATCACCGTAAGTCCATTGTCGAGGACGAACTTTTGAAAAGGG
Source organism: Candidatus Zhuqueibacterota bacterium (assembly GCA_022706175.1). The sequence continues at coordinate 4,012 of JAKJDB010000265.1, forward strand.
ATGTCGATATTCTGGGCTTGAACCGGGATGGGTGGAACAGCGGAAAAAATCAGGGCAGCCGCCAACAGACCTGTCGTGAGCAAAGAGCGGTGCAGCATATATCCTCCTATGCGATGATGAAGTGAATGGATCGGACCGAATACGTTATTATACTGATACGAAAAAAAATGTGTTTTGTTTAGATAAAACGCCATTAAAAGCAAAAAAAATTCCACTGTCCTGTGAGTCCACGCATCGCCCCCTGTTCACTTTCCATTTGTTTTTACCTATGTGATTCGCTACTTTATTTATGACCGTTTCGGCTGTTTGTGGCGGAATCTGGGAGATTATTATGAACTATCTCAAGCGACTCCTGTTTTTTCTCTCGCTATTCTTTCTCTATGTGATCGCGAAAGAATGTCTTCAGCTGTACATCCTGCTGCATACAATGCATCCGCTTGCGGCGTATCTGTTTGCCTTTCTTGTGCTTATAGCTTTTATTCATTTTGTCGCCATTCCGCTTTTCCGCATCCTGAGTATGCCGGCGGCCTATGGACCGGTGCATGATCCCAGCCGGGAGGCGCGTTTGATCGCCAAACGCATTAAACGCTTTAAAAAGAACAAGTACCTGATCCAGCAGGGCTTTGATGTGACCTCTCTCACGGAGGACCGCGCCAGCTATGACCGGGTTATCGCAGAGATGAACCAGGCGGCAGAACAGCAACGGCGCAAGGATATTCCACAGCTTTTTTACGCCACCGCCGTTGTGCAGAACGGTTTTCTCGACGCCCTGCTGATCCTTTCCGCTGCCATCAATCACATCAAGGAGATCTTTATCCTTTACAACGGCAGGGTGTCCAACAGAGATCTCATGATCATCCTCAAAAAGATCTATTATGCCATGGCCATCGGCGGATCCGAA
>JAKJDB010000266.1 GCA_022706175.1 Candidatus Zhuqueibacterota bacterium
TTGCTGCCGGATCAGCTGGCCAACATGACGCGCAAAGAGATGATCGAGGCCATTCATGAGGATTTGAAACTGCCGGTCTTTGTCAAACCGCCGAACATGGGATCCAGCGTCGGCATTCACAAAGCGCACACCGTCAAAGAGCTCAAAGCGGCCATCGAGGATGCGTTGCGCTACGACCGCAAAGTGCTGATTGAAAAAGCAGTGCCGAATGCGCGCGAGCTCGAGGTCAGCCTGCTGGGCAACGCGGCCCCGCGCGCGTCCGTAGTGGGCGAGGTGTTTCCATCCAATGAATTCTATGACTATGACGCCAAGTACGTCGATGACGCCTGCCGGTTTCAAATCCCTGCGGATCTGCCGGAAGAGCTGACCCGCGCGATCCAAGCCACCGCCATCTGCGCCTTTCTGGCTGTGGAATGCGAGGGCATGGCGCGCGTCGATTTCCTGCTGCAGGCGGATTCCGACCGGTTCTATCTTTCGGAACTCAACAGCATCCCCGGCTTTACCAGCATCAGCATGTATCCCAAGCTATGGCAGGCCAGTGGAATGAGCTACAGCGAACTGCTGGACGAGCTGATCCGCCTGGCGCTGGAACGTCAGGCTCGCCGGCAACAGCTGCAGACCAGCTTTCAGCCGAATCAAAAATGGTATCGAAAAAAAACCTGAGCCGGTAGAGGGCCTGGATCCCCCTCCTCCCTTGGTCCTCTCTCCCGGAGCGCGGGGCGTTCCGGGAGAGGCCGACGGTGTCGGCGCCCTCCTCTTCTGCGAGGTTCTCTCTTTTCTTCCCCTCCCGTAAAAAAAGGCTTGCAAGTGCAACTTTTTTTCATTAATATATGTATATATGTACATATGCATGGAGATAAATAATATGGAACTCGACAAATTGTTCCAGGCTCTGGCGGACCCGACGCGGAGAAAGATCGTTCAATTGCTGAAAAAACAAGATCAAACACCGTCGGACCTGCTGCAGAAAATGAAGATCTCCCAACCGACCCTCTCCCATCATCTGGATATCCTGAAACGGGCAAACCTGATCGATGGGACCCGGGAAGGCCAGTACATCCGCTACTCGCTGAATATGAGCGTGTTCCAACTGTCCGTGGACTATTTGATGAAATTCATCGGAAAGGAGTAACCCATGAAATGGCAGCTGAAACGTGAATGGTTGCCGCTCGCTGTGCTGTCGGTTATGGCGATCACCGCCTGGACTGTCTATCCGACGCTGCCGGACCGAGTGCCGACCCATTTCAACATCCACGGAGAGCCGGACGATTACAGCGGCAAGGCCGGCTTCACCGCTTTTACCCTGGGAGGAAGCCTCGCACTCTATCTGGTGCTCACCTTCATCCCCTGGCTCGATCCGTTCCGTAAAAAAATCGAACAGCGTTATGAGACGTTTCTCAAATTCAGGAATCTCACTCTGTTTTTTTTCGCCATCGTCTTTTTTCTCTCCATACACGCCGCCCGTTCAGGCCGGTTCGAGCCGCGCTGGCTGGGATTCGGTTTCGGCGCGCTGTTCATCGCGCTGGGCAACTATCTGCCGCAGTTGCCGCGCAACTTTTTCTTCGGGGTCCGATCGCCCTGGACCCTGGCCTCGGAAGAGGTCTGGAAACGCACGCACATCGTCTCCGGTTATTGTTTTGTCGCCGGCGGTCTGCTGATGATCCTGCTGGCCCTGTTCAACGTCAACATGATCTGGAGCATGCTCGGCATCGTGTTGCCGGTGACCCTGTTCTGTGCGTATGTTTATCCCTATTTTTTATTTAAAAAACTGCAAAAGGAAACCGGCAAAGATGTTCAATTATAGAAAGGTCATCATGAAAAAAGTCGGCTGGATTACCCTGTTGCTGTGTGCCATCGTGCCGGCCTCCTCTCAGCCCCCCTGCACGGGCAACTGGCTCGGCGCGCTCAACGTGTCGGGCATGGAATTGCGCATCGTCTTCAAAATCACCGCGGCGGCGGACGGCGCCTTGACCGCTAAAATGGACAGCCCGGATCAGGGCGCGAAAGACATTCCCATGGATGCGGTCGTCTGCCGCCGGGATACGATCATGATCACCTGTGCGGCGATCATGGGCTCCTATCAAGGCGTCCTCAGCAGCGACGGCACCTCCATCCAGGGCGAATGGAAACAGGCCGGCATGACGCTGCCGTTGAATCTGAAAAAAGTGGCGGAATCGCCCTCCGTCCGGCGGCCGCAAAATCCGCAAAAGCCCTATCCCTATTCCGAAGAGGAAGTGACCTTTGCCAACCGCAGCGCCGGGATCCACCTGGCCGGAACCCTGACCCGGCCGAAAAACGGCGCCCCCTTTACCGCGGTGATCCTGATCACAGGCTCCGGCGCCCAGGATCGCGATGAGACGGTTTTCAACCACAAGCCGTTCTGGGTGCTGGCCGATCATCTCACCCGCCGGGGAATGGCGGTGCTGCGTTTCGATGATCGCGGCGTGGGCCGCTCCGAGGGTGATTTCAAAGCCGCCACCACGCAGGATTTCTGTTCCGATGTGCTGGCCGCTGTGGACTATATGAAATCATGCAAGGAGATCGATCCGCAACGCATCGGATTGCTCGGCCACAGCGAAGGCGGGCTGGTGGCGCCGATGGCGGCGTCCATCGACAAAAGCATTGCCTTTGTGATTCTGCTGGCAGGGCCCGGCGTACCCGGGGAAAAGATCGTTCTTGCGCAGCTGACGGCGCTGGCGCGCCAAGCCGGCATGGATGAAAAGACCATCGCAGACAAGGTGGCTTTGCAACAAAGCCTCTTTGACGTCATCAAACGGGAAGCGAACAACGATCTGGCGAGCCGCGAGATCCGCGAACGGCTGATGAAAGGACTGACCGGGGAAGAAAAAAAGGAGGTGCCGGAAGCGGCGCTGGAGGCTCAGATCCAGGCGCTGGTCTCACCCTGGTACCGCTGGTTCCTCACCTATGATCCCAGGCCCGCACTGACAAAATTGCGCTGCCCGGTGCTGGCGTTGAACGGTGAGAAGGATCTGCAGGTGCCGGCGGAGCAAAACCTGCCCGAGATCGAAAAAGCGCTTCGGCGAGGGGGCAACAAAAAATACACGGCGCGCATGATGGGCGGCCTGAACCATCTGCTGCAAACCTGTCAAACCGGCGCGGTCAGCGAATACGGCGCCATCGAAGAGACCATGTCGCCGCAGGCGCTGACGATGATTGCGGATTGGATCCAGGCCTTGTGATCCTCAGCCAAGGCCGGCCGGATGCGATTTTTTAAAGCCAAGAGTGTGAGGGGTGCGGTTGGGAGACGTTGGGCGTCAGGGCGTGCGCAACAGCTCGGCAGCGAGTTGTTCGGTTATGAAAATCTGGCCGGCCCGATTGGGATCGGAGAAAAAATCGTAGCGGTGGGTATATGCGTTATCGATCTCGATGAGCTGGACTCCCTGCTGTTTCCGGACATAGCTGCGCAGCACCTGCAGAGCTCTGCGGTGTTCCGGTCGGCCGTCATCGAGAAAATCGATAAAGGGGACATAGAGCAGCACCACCCGCAGACCACGAGAGCGCGCCAGCTGGACAAGGTTTTCAAAAAGCCGAACATTCTCATCCAGCACCGCGTATTGTTCATCCAGTCTCAGTGCGGTTAATTTGGCCTGCAGCTTGAGGACGTCCACGGAATCCTTCGGCGCCAATTCCTGGCGGCCCCTCAGGCCCAGGCGCGCGACGCTCTGAATCGTCGTATCGCTGAACCGCAGCAGCCGCAGCCAGGAACGGGCGGCGTACTCGGACCAGCCGGCGGCGTGCGAGCGCACATGGGCGGCGACGCAACGGGAATCCATAAAAGGATAAAACAGCCGATACTGATTTTTTCCCAGACCCTTTCCGAATGTATAGTCATCGACGATATAGACAAAGCAGGTCACCGACTGCGGATGGCGCTCGAGAAATTGCTCGACCATCACATAGTGGTCGTCGAGAAACGTCCCCTGCACCGCATATTTGGCCACCGGCCGAGCCATGCGTTTCTCCAAAAGCTCTTGATCGATCCCCTGCACCATCCGCGAATGTCCCACGCACAGAATTTCAGCCTCCTTGTTCAGTCCGTAATAGACATCCAGGCCATGCCGAAGCAGGCGGGCGCCGCACAGATCGAGCGCCAGCAGGATGGCGAAGAAGAGAATCCCTTTTGTAAAAAATTTCACCATAGCAAAGGCCGGTTAAAATTTCATATAGATGAACGCCGTCTGGCTGTCCTGGTTGAACAGGAGGAGGCTGAGGATCAGCAGATAATAGGCGCTCCAGCGCAGCCACAGCGGCAAACCGAAAAAACGTTCCTGCCAGGATGGCCTGCTGCCGAGGGATTCGATGATAAAAACGCACAGGGTCGAGGTCAGCGCCAGAAACAGGCCGGTGTTTTCATACAGGCCGAGGAGTGCGGAAACGCCGCGGCTGGGGGCAAAAAGATGAGCGACGACATAGCCGGCGTCCGCGAGCGTGCGGGCGCGAAAAAAAATCCAGGCGAAACAGATCAACTGAAAAGTGAAAAAAACTTTCCACCCCCGCGCCGGCGCGGAACGCAGCAGCGCGAATTTTTTTGCCAGTTTTTTTTGCAGCGGACGCCAAAAGACCGCGGCCGCCAAATAGGTCCCATGCAGCAATCCCCAGACGACAAAACACCAGCTGGCGCCGTGCCAGAGTCCGCTGATGAAAAAAGTAAGGAACAGCGCCAACGCGGTCCCGGCCGTGCGCAGATCGCGGAACCGCATCTGCAGCGGCTTGAAGAGGTAATCGAGAAGACAGCGCGAGAAGGAGATGTGCCAGCGGCGCCAGAAATCCATCACCGAAGAGGCGGCATAGGGCTTGTTGAAATTGTCGGTCAACGAGATGTTGAAGAGCCGGGCGCTGCCCAGGGCCATGTGGGTGTAGCCGGAGAAATCGCAATAGATCTGCAG
>JAKJDB010000267.1 GCA_022706175.1 Candidatus Zhuqueibacterota bacterium
GCTTCACCCTTGTCCATGGCGGTGATGACCGCCAAACCGATCGAACCGGCCGCGAAGATCAGTACCGGACTGGCGGGTGTGAAGAGTCCCAATAGAATCGCCGGGGCGGCGGCCAGAGCAAGGCGCAACCAGCTTATTTTGAACCAGAGTCCGAGTACCACGGCGAGTCCGAGGGCGCTTGCCGCGGTGAGAGTCCATTTCAGGGTGTAGACGGAATGCCAGAAGCCGCTCTCCACTGCAGGTTTGCCCCAGTTGGCGAGAACCAGGATCGCGATCATCAGGGCAAAATAGATCGCCGTCTGCCAGAGCGGCCGGCCGGCTTTACTCCCCTCGACCAGAACCGGACCCTCCTCCTCCATTTTTTCGTGCCGGAAGATGAAATGCATCAGCAGGCCGATGATGACCGCAAAAACAATGGCGCCAACCGCTCGCGCTATGCCCAGTTCCAGACCGAGGATGCGGGCCGTGAGGATGATGGCCAGAACATTGATCGCCGGTCCGGAGTAAAGGAAGGCGGTCGCCGGTCCGAGCCCTGCGCCCATGGTGTAGATGCCGGAGAAGAGCGGCAGCACGGTGCAGGAGCAGACCGCCAGGATCGTACCTGAAATTGAAGCGACCCCATAGGCCAGCCATTTGTCAGATTTTGGACCGAGGTATTTCATCACCGATTCCTGGCTGACAAAGACACCGATCGCCCCGGCGATGAAAAAAGCCGGCACCAGACAGAGCAGCACATGCTCGCGCGCGTACCATTTGACCAGGTGAAAGGCCTCCATAATCGCGTTGTCGAACCGCTTGCTGCCGATGGGCATATAATACAAGAAAACGAATGTGACGACGATCCAGAGCAGGGTCTTGATCTCTTTTTTCCAGTCCATGGATTACTCTTTCCTCTCTACGGTTCGTGGATTAGCACTCCACAGTCAGCTCACACTTGCTGCCGGCGTTCGCATCATCTTCGGAGTGCTGCAACCGCAAAAATTATCTGCCGCTGCCACCCTGGGCCCCGGTATCGGCCTGTGCCTGGCCTCAGCTTGCTTGCGCACCAAAGCTTATTTTCCGGCGCTGCAGATCCGGTGACGATCGATATGGCAAGCCTGTTCGCGGTCGGAGCATATGGCGTCCTCCTCATCCAGACGCCGGGAGAGAAGCGGCCACAATTCGGTGAACAAGGGATCAGGATCGTCCGCCAGGCGGTAATTGATCCACTTGCCCTCTTTTTCGTCCTCGATCAGTCCCGCGTTCCTGAGCTGGCTCAAATGGGCGGAAATAGTGGAAGTGGCCAGTCCGATCACTTCGGTGATCTCGCAGACGCACAGGCTCTTGACCTCGAGCATTTTGAGGATGCGCAGCCGCCCGAGGTCGGAGAGCGCCTTGAGGATATCGACCGGTTCGGTCATACAGGTCTCCATTCATTTCTATATTTTTAGAAATATAATACTATACAGGGATGGATGCAAGACTTTTTTAGGATAATTCCTGGCGGCAGAAAGGAACTACGGACCACTGCAGGAAAGCCTGTGCGGCAGCAGCAAGAAAACCTTTGTTTTCAGGCGCAGATTGATTACGTTTATGAATAATCCACAATCATACCCTAAAACCAGACGGAATGCCATGAACGATTCCGTCGTCTTGTTTTTGGGTATTCTCTGCGCCGGCCTCGGCAATCCGCCGAAGCCGGGCTTGAGCAGCCGGCGGCGGGGCACCTTAGCAATGGGGCTGCAGTTTGTCTGTGGGACGGGGGGTACTGCAGGACGGTGATCTGTGATGGCAGGATGGAACTCAAGACTTTACTTGTTTGGCGTTTGTTTGCGGTGTAACGTAATTCGAGTCCTTTGAGGAACAAAACCACACCCATGAAATCACAATCTCTCACCCGCTATGCGTGGCTGTCAATTGCTGCTGCGGTTTTGACCATCGGCTTGAAAGCAGCGGCCTATCTGCTCACCGATTCTGTGGGAATGCTCTCTGATGCCATGGAAAGCATGGTCAATCTGGCCGCAGCGGTTATGGCCCTGGCGATGTTGATCGTTGCGGCACGGCCTCCGGATGAGCTGCACGCTTTCGGCCACTCCAAGGCGGAGTATTTTTCCAGTGGTCTGGAAGGCGCTCTGATCCTGCTGGCCGCCGTGATGATCGGTCTGACCGCCATTCCCCGTCTGCTTGCGCCGCAGCCATTGGAGAAGGTCGGCCTGGGCTTGTTGGTCTCCTCAGCGGCCTCCCTGGTCAATCTTGCGGCCGGCCGTGTTCTTTTGCAGGCCGGACGAAAACATCAATCCATTACCCTGGAAGCCGATGCGCACCATCTGATGACCGATGTCTGGACCTCCGCGGGCGTGCTCTTCGGCATCGCCGCTGTCGCCCTCACAGGTTGGGAACGTCTGGATCCCATCATCGCGCTGATCGTTGCAGCCAACATCATCTGGACCGGATTCCAGCTGCTGCGCCGCTCAGCGCTGGGCCTGATGGACACCGCCATCCCGGATAGTGAACTGGCCCAGGTCCGCCAGGTTCTGGACAGCTATTCCGGTCGCGATGTGCATTATCACGCGCTCCGGACGCGACAGGCGGGCACCCGCAAGTTTATTTCTGTGCATATCCTGGTACCTGGTGAATGGCCGGTGCAGCAGGGGCACAACCTGGTCGGTGAGATGGAAGAAAAAATCCGCAGCCTTTTGCCGGAGGCCCATCTGTTTACCCATCTGGAGCCCATCAACGATCCAGCCGCCAGTCAGGATATCAACCTTGATGCTTAAAAGACGATAATCCAGATCAGCCACATGCGTTCCGCTCCCTGCCTGCTGGCAAAGCAGCCAGCCGGGAGGTAAAATCAAGTACTATCTCGCCATAATATTTGACCCGTTCCAGCTCGCGATATACTCCCGCGTTTCATCTGCTCCCGGAATACCCTCCTCATGCAGCTCCCATCTCCCCTTCATTCCCAGTTCTTCGGCTGTCCATTGAAAGTGGCACATGGCGATGCCGAGGTCGATGCGCGGAAGATCGGCGATCGTGAAGTGGATCAGTGAAGCACGGCCGGGCGTGAAGCCGGGTTTGCGCTGCAAATAAAAATGATAGCATTCGCCCTTCTGCACAACCCGCCAGGGCTGGCTGTTGCTGGCCGAGGGCGCCAGGCGCAGCATGGCCAAAGGAACCTGATAAGCGCCAGCCTCCGCCGCGCGCATCGATGTGCCGAAATCGTCGCGGAAAAAGAGCGCCTCCCACAGCTTGCGCGAATCGGATTTGATCTGGCTTCGCATCATCCGGCGCAGCGGGGTCTCCTCGGCCCTATAACCGACAGCAGCTACAGCCGGGACGATCTCCGCCGCACCCGCATGGATGCGGCTGGCAAAGCGGCTTTTGGCAAAACTGCCGCCGAGCCAGCAGCTTCCCAGTCCGAGACCGGTTGCATAGAGCAGAATGGCCTCCATGCCCCAGCCGAAATCCTCGAGGTTCTTTTCACCTGGCGCTACCGCGCTGATGATGAATCCGGCCGGCTCCTTGATGAACCCATAGGTACCCAGGCCCTTCAGCGCACCCGGATCATCCCCGGCCGCAGCGGCCAATTCAAAGCGCAGGGGCGTGCCGAAAGGCCCGCTGGTGACCGAAGCGCAAAAGGCCGCCAGCCGGGCGGCCGTCTCCCCGGCGATCGCTCTTTTTTCATAGGTGCGGCAGGAGTGCCGCTGTTTGATCAACTCAATTACAGAGGTGTCGAATGGGAGCATGAGTCTTCCTTCGCCAGAGATGTGCTGAAATCGCTTTTTTACTTGGTGATGCAGCTATGCGCTGGCATCATTACTTTTACTTGGCAATCCGCGCCGCCCAGACGCCGAAGAGCTCGCCCAAAGTCTTGAGGACGATGACCGCAATCAGCCCCGCCATCGGATTGGGGCTCTTGTCGGCGATGAAGGGGGCGGCCATGACCAGAAAAAAAAGCAGCAGCATCCAGCCGCCGCCGTTAAAATAGATCGGTTTGCCTTCACCACCGTGCAAGACGCCCGCCTGCATCAGCTCCTCGCCGGTGCGCAGGAGGCGCCCCAATAAAATTCCGAGCACCGGCCAGAGCGGCAGGGCTCTGGCTGCCTTGAAAGAGCTGCGTGTGGTCTCGATCAGATCCATGGCTGCTTCATCGCGTCCAAAAATCAGGATGGCGAAAAATCCAAAAAAGGTGATGAAGACGAATTCGAAAAAGAGAACCTTGCCCTTCTCTTTGGTGGTCACCCAACGGCGTTTAACCAAATCCATGATTAAGACGATCGCCCCCTCAATGATGAAGAGCAGAATCAGGATGAAGCTGCTCCAGCCCAGCCGCCAGACCCCGTAGAGCGGGATCAGGTTAGTCAGCAGGACCATGCAGGAGCGGTAGAGAAGCACCGGCGTGGATTGGTCAATGAGCCGAATCGGTTGCAGGCTTTTTTTGATCTTCTGCACTATTCTTCCCCTGTAAATTATGGACCTCCGCCGCTGCAGCCCTCCGTTTTACAGGGCTGCGTCAGCGCACATTCGCCGTCCGCATGCGGAAAGAATCACCCGTCCAGACCCCGGTCCAGGGCGGACGCTTGGCCACACCCAAACCCTCTTGCGTCAGAATGGTCAACCGGAAAACCCGTGCGATCTCTTTGCTGTCATTGCGGTATGCAGCCGCCCAGATCGGCAGCCCCCACTGGATCGGCTCGCCGAAGATATTGGTCGCCGCCACCACCCAATTGCCCGCCACCACCACCTTGACGACGGTCTCGTTCGGCTCCCAGCCTCCCTCCTGGGTGAAATAACGCAGGGCCGAGGCCGCCAGCCCGGCCGCATCCCCCGGGCCGGCAAATCCGGCAAAAGCCGCCGGGAAACGCGCCCCATCCAGGGCCTTCTCGATGTCCGCTTTCGATTTGATCCGCATCGCCTTGATCTTGCC
>JAKJDB010000268.1 GCA_022706175.1 Candidatus Zhuqueibacterota bacterium
CAGCCGTTCAACGATCACGCCGGGATGCACTTCGTGAAACACCTGTTCGACGAGGTCCAATCCGCAGATCACGCCGTCCTGTTTCACCAGCATCTCCGCGTTGATGATTCGGCCTGGATTGTAAAGCGCTCGAGTGGTGATGTCGCCGCGCTCGCCCAAATCTTCAGCCAACGCCTGCCGGATCAACGGCAGCGTTTCCGCCGGCGTGATGGAGCTCATCAGGACCTCTTTTCCGTTTTCGCCAGTTCCTGGTCGATCTCGTTCACCCGTTCGGCGGCCACACGGCCGAATTGATCGCCGGAACCCAGTTCCCGGACAATGCTCTGATAAAGCGACCGGGCTTTTTCCAGTTCGCCCAGCTTATAATAGGCCTGACCGGCCTCATAGAGCGCCGTAGTGCCCCAGGGCAGCTTGGTGGGCTTGCACAGATACTTGACCTTGAGATATTCCATGATCGCCTCGCTGGCAGAGCCGCGTTCGTTATAGGACTTGGCGATCCAATACTGAATCTCGGCTTCGGTCTCTGCGTCCACCAACCATTTCAGCTCTTTCAAATAGGCGATGGCGCGGTCGTACTCTTTCAGATTCATCAAAAAGATGCCCAGCTGCACCTTGCGGGTGATCACATCTTCTGCCTGAGGATAGGTCTGCAGATATTCGCGCAGCAGGCTGATGCCGCGATCCCACATGTGCACATCGTCATAGACGCGAATAAGCAGCTGCATGGCCTGCGCCTTTTCTTCGGGTGCGCCAACCAGTTCATAGGCTTTACGGCCGGCGGTAATGCAATTCTCGAACTGCTGATTAGCGTAATAGAACTCTCCCAACGTCACAAAGGCGGTGCCGGAAACCTTGGGATCTTTATAACGATCCGGAATGGTGGTCAACAGGCGCAAAGCCTCGTCATTTTTATTCAACAGAATGTACATGCGCGCCAGCCCCAATTCAGCCCGGCTGGCCTCCGCCGACTCTTTGACCTTGCCGGCGACATCGCGATACAGCGCTTCAGCGGATTTGAAATCCTTGGCCGCCATGGCAAGCTCCGCCTCTTCCAACAGGAACTGGGATTCGCTCTGGCGATCCGCATACTGCTTTTTGAACGCCTCTGCCAGCCTTTTCGCCACCGCACTGTTTTTCATTCTAAATTCGCAAATGATTTCACGGCTTTCAGCGTAGCGACGTACTTCCGGGCCGGCTTCGGCCTTCAACTTGACATAGTGCGTCTTGGCGCCGGCATAGTCGTGCCGGCTGAACAAACCATCGGCCAAAGCTCTTCGCGCGGCCACTGCCAGGCTGTCCTGCGGATAATGGGTGAGCAGTTCCTGATAATGTCCCATACTGGCCTGGTCATACCCCAACTGCGCAGAAAGGTCGGCCAGCCGCATTAAGGCCATGGCGCAGCGGCCGGCGTTGGAGCTTTTAAGTAAATAGCTTTGATACGCCGTGATCGCGGTTATCGGATCGCCGGCCGATTCCTGAGCGGTGGCGTAAAACCAGAGTTGGTCGTCATCCACTTGCTGCGGAAAAAACAGGGCCAAGTCCTGCGGCACGCGAAACGCCTCGGATTTTTCCAGGCAATCGCCGGCTTCTTGGAATCGTCCCTGCTGAAAAAGCAGCCGGCATCGGGCTCGCTGAGCTTTGTCAGCCCACTCGCTGTAGGGGTACATGGCCTGAATGTCCTGATACAGCGAGATGGCCTCTTCCGGTTTACCGCTCTCCTGCCGCAGCTCGGCTAATCGCCACCACGCTTGAGCGGCAAGCGGATGCCCGGGATTCTCCATAACCAGCTGCCGCAACGCCACAGCCGCTGAATCGGGCCGATTCAAGGAACGATAGAAACGGGCTTGCAGCAGCCGAGCCCTGGTTCTCATCGACAGGGTCACTGCCGCATCGCTCAACGGCCGGCAAAGGCTCAATCCATTTCTTAAAAGCGCCACGTCATTGCCCTTGGCGGCGGCGTAATAGCTTTCGGCCAAGGCCAATCCCAACTCTTTGCGGCTCGAGTCTGAAAGCGTGTTCATCGCTTCCCTGGATTGCGCGGTATTCATAAACTCCAACCGTTGTCCGGCATCGCGAAACGAGAAAATCTGCTGCATGAACAAACGCTCACCGAGTTTTCGCAAGCGGGGATCGCCCGGCAACGCGCGAACAATTTGACGGCAGGAATCCTGATGTGCTTGCTGTATTGCCGGCAGGCTGTCATAGAAGGCTTTTTCCGCCAACGCCAGATGGCAGTGACCGGCCAGCGCCAGAACCCGATCTCGAATTTCTGCAGACAGGGGGCTATGGGACAACTGCCGGATAACGGTCAACGCCTGTGCATGATCATGAAAGGCTTCGGAAAGCTTTTCCGCCCAAGCCAGAGCGCGCTGTTCCGGCGACAGACCGGTCAGCTCCTGCGCAATGTAGCGCTGCAAGTGCACCTGCAGGTTCGCCGCATCCATGGGAAGAAAATTCTGCAGATAATGCTCCCGCGATTGTGCTTCTTCAATCTGGTCGCCGGCGGGGAATGCCGCTAGGTATCTTGCATAAAGTTGTCTGGCTTCATCATAACGGCCTTGCAGCTCACGGCATTGGGCTTGACCCCACAGGGCGTCGTCCTGCCGACGTCCATTGGGAAACAGGGTTCCCAGCGTGACGTAGGTCTCAGCTGCAGACGCATAATCTTTCAAATGATCTTTTTGCACACTCGCCAGAGTAAACAACAATTCCTCGCGGTCTGCCTCCGGCTGGGTCAGAGCGCGACGCAGCAATTGCAGCGCCTCGGCCGGCCGGCCGAGTGCACACAACCAGCGAGCGCTTTCCTGTACGGCCAGGGAGCGTATCGACCGATCCCGCAAAAGCGTGTCGGGCACAGCCAGAACGTCCTGCAGTTTTTTCAACGCTTCCGCATCTCTGTTCGCCTTTTTCAGAGTAAAGGCTTGACGCAGCCAGAGGCGGACAAGATCGTGCGGCTGAGACTGGGTCTTGGCCAGCGAGGCGTAGCACTCCAGCGCCGCGGCATAGTCGCCCAGGCCGTAAAAGTTATCGCCCTGCAGACAGAGCAGGCGCTCCTTTTCGGTCACCGCGGGGTGTCTGGTCAAAAAAGCTTTGATGGTCTGATTGGACAGGGCAAAATCGTTGCGATAATGCAGCAGCCGGCTGAAATACAGTGCCGCGGATCCCAAGGAATCAAAAGTCACCGGGCTGTTCAGCAGCATGCGAAAAAGGCTGTCGGCGCGTTGGTAGCTTCCCATCTGATAAAGGGTCTGTCCGGCGAGCAGCTGGGCTTTGACGGCCAGCGAATCCTGCACCCGGTCGCCGAGGATGCGATCCAGCTCCTGCATCGCCTGCAGCGGCTGCTGTTGACGGCTGCGCACCTGCGCCAGAATATAGCGCGCTTCAGAGCGCAGCGGGCTGGTGGGATAACTTTCCAAAAAGAGATGGGCGCTGTCCAGCGCCCGTTGTATCTCTCCCGCGGCTAAAAAAGCCTGGGCCGCACGAATCATAGCCAGCGGCGCCCATTCGCTTTTGGGCGTGAACAGCCGCAGCCGTTCAAAACTCAATGCGGCCTCCAAATACTCACCGTTGGCCATGAGAATGGCGGCACGATTGAACAGCGCTTTGTCGACAAAGACGGATTGCGGATATTTCAGCAACAGCTGCTGATAGAGCGAGGCTGATTGGGCAGTGTCTTTGAGCAGTCGATAGCTCTCCGCAGCGCGAAACAGCGCCTCCGGCGCACGCGGACTGGACGGGTAGGTCTCAGCGTATTTCACATATTGCAGTCCGGCCAGATCCTGCATGCCCTTGGTGGACAGTTGCTCGGCAAAACGAAAATCCTGTTCCTCCTGGATCAGACCGGCTTGCCCGAACAGGAGCGACCCGCTCAACAACAGGATGCATAGGGCTTTGTTCATGATCAGAGAATCTCCAATTTTGCATACGGCAGCACTAGCCGTTTCTCGCCATACATATCAAACAACACAGCGAGTTTAACGGTTCCATGCGTGTGTTCCATTTTAAGGATGGTCCCTTTGCCAAAAGTCTGGTGGCGAACGCGCAGCCCGATGCGCAGCTCGATCTGTTCCTGCGATTCGTTCTCATAATCCGGCATGGGCTCGGGCTTGGCGGCAGGCCGGCGAAAGGTTTCCGTTTTGGCAGCAGGGACATACGGCATCTCGACGGTGATGAATGCTTCATCCAACTCTTTCAAAAAACGCGACGCCGGGCTCATGCTGCGATCGCCGAAACGACGCCGGCTTTTCGCCCAAGAGAGATACAGCTTTTCTTTGGCGCGCGTAGCGCCTACATAGAACAACCTCCGTTCCTCTTCCAGAGCCACTTGATCGGATAAACTCCGACTGATCGGAAAAAGGCCCTCTTCGAGACCGGCCATGAACACCACGTCAAATTCCAACCCCTTGGCGCTATGGAGGGTCATCAGCGTGACGGCATTGGCGCGATCATTCCACAGATCGATGTCCGCCGACAGGGTGACGCTTTCGAGAAAATGCTCCAGCTTGGCCTCCGGACCGGCGATCTGCGCGAACTCGGCGATGGCGTTGAGCAGTTCGCGGACGTTCTCCATGCGGTTCAGCGACTCGTAGGTGTTCTCTTCTTTGAACTGACGCAGGATGCCCAACTCATCGACCAGGCCGGCGGCGAGTTCTTTGGCTGAAAGACGGCTCTGCAGGTCGGTGTACTTGATCACAAACTCATAAAAATCGCGGAGTTTATCCGCGGTCTTTTTCGGAATCCCGGCAATGTGTTCCGCCTGAGCCAGCGCCTCGATAATTTTAATCTTTTTCTCCGCCGCATACGCTTCCACCCTGCCCACGGTGGTGTCGCCAAGACCTCGCGGCGGATAGTTGATGACGCGGCGCAGGCTCATAACATCGGCGGGATTGACCAGCAACCG
>JAKJDB010000269.1 GCA_022706175.1 Candidatus Zhuqueibacterota bacterium
GGCGGTCCCAAACCCGTTCCGCCATGGATAGGAAAGCCGTTTCGGCTGTCGTTTCGTACAGCCTCAGCAATCCGGCAGCCGCCATGTGCATGCACAGGGTGTTCTGCGGCCGCTGGCCGGAACGATGATCATAGAACAGCAACGATTTGGGGCTGCATGAATAGTAGACCTCGAAATCCAGCCACGCCGCTTCAGGGATAATTTTCTCCGCCAAAAAACCGGCGATCTTTTTTGCTCCTGCCAGGATTTGGGTGCGCAGCGGATCCTCCTTCGGCAACAGAAAGGCCAGTTCAGCCAGGCATAACAGAGAGGCGCTGTCCTCCGCACCGCCGAGGAAACGGTCCTCGGTCCAGTGCTGTTTCAGCATGTAGGGGATATAGCCGTCGCCGGATGGATTTGATTGCAGGTCTTTGAGCAACGCCTCATGATTGACCTGCTGCACCGGCGCACGAGTGACCGCATCGACATAGGCGGGCAGAGAGCCGTCCGCCTGCTGCAAGCTCAGGATGCCGCGGCAGTACTCTTTGGCAAAGGCGATGGAGGGGGCATGTGGTTCGATATCACGATGCCAGCGTAAAAGCTGATAGACCGTCCAGGACATGTCGAACAGATGATAGATGCCCGGCCCGCCGCCTTGATGATGGCTGTGCTGCCAATAGGGCTTGTCGCCGAAAACAAAGACCGTGGGATATAATCCCTTGTCCTGTGGGGCGGAGGCCAACAGATCACGCGTTGACGCCGCTTTATCCATCCATTCCGCCCGGTTGAGAAACCGGCCCCAGAGATACAGTCCGTAACCGGTGCGCAGAGAGTTGAACCAGGCGCAGAACCAGACGTCGTTGCGATAACTGCGATCCAGCCGAACCGCGCCCACCGTCCGGCCATCCATCCGTGATTCGATCCAGCGTTCCCGCAGGATCAGCGGATAGATCTGTTCAGCATACTCTGCCGGCTTAGGCCAGCGTTCATGGCGCTGCGATAAATGAGGAGCCGGGGATGCGGACCACACTTTTTTCCTGCCCTGGCGCAGCGCTTCTCCGGGTTCTGCGGTGCTGGAAACCCAAAGATAGTAGCTGTGAAAAAGCAGGGCGGGTCGTGTGGTGGTGGCCTCAGCCGTAAAGTAGACGTGATCCCTGACTCGATGGGGACGCAGGCCGGTATAAAAAATCGGCGTCTTTTCCTGCCGCAGCAGATTCATGGCTGCCGGCACCGGTTGACTTTTGGCCAGCTCATCCACATCGCGCACCAGAGCAGCGGCCCGCCGGCCACATTGCGCAGTCAACACCGGACTGCGCATCACATGCATGCCGATCAGATCGCCGGCCTCAGGCGCCAGATGGGGCGAAAACAGTTCACCGGGCTCGTGCCACTCCAGGAACCGCCAGATCGCCTCAAAGCGCTGCACAGCCATGCCGTTGGTCTGGTCATCGGCTGCCAGCGTCTCATGGATGTGCACCCAGGCGGAATCATGGGGCAAAAACAACAGGCAATGGTAGGACCCCTCTTCGAACGAATGGTGCAGTTCAATGCTGCTGAAGCGCGGACCGGTAATGGCTTCGACTTGCGCTTCCTTAGTCCATTCGTAGGCTCCCTGTAGATGATCGGACTGACCGGTCCTCTCCAGAATGGGGGTATAGGCGCCGCCGGCTTCAGCAGAGGCAAGCATCAGAGATAACCGGTCCGACTGCTGATGCACCTTTATTCGGACAAATTCATTGTTGATTTGCACCGGTGGCTCTGCGACGGTCAAAGGGGACATGCTTTTACCTTTGTACGATTTTTTCATAAATCGCCTGAATTTCTGGATTCGGCTGTCGGCGTTTGGGGTCCTGTTGAAACCAGGCCATACATTCGGCGATGCCCTGGCGGAAATTTTTCCGGCAATCAAAATCCGGCACCAGGTTTTTAATTTTTGCGTTGTCGAAGACGCCCGCCTCCGCCTTGTCGCCGGCCAATTTAGCGGTCATCTCCGGCGCTGCGCGGCAGATCTGCTCAAGGGGAAGGTGCAGAATAGTGGGATGAGAGACGTGAGCGGCGCGGCAGATCTCTGCATAAATCTGATTCCAGGTCAACACCTGATCTGAGGTGATGTGAAAAATCTCTCCCAGCGCTTGTTCGTGACCCACCAGGCCGGCCACGCCGACGCTGAAATCAGCGGCCGAGGTCAGCGTCCATAGACTCTGGCCGTCATCATGCAGGAACACCGGCTCATGGTGCTGCAGCCGGTGCACCAGCGTATAATCGCTGCTGCTGACGAGGTTGGGTATCCACCGGCAGGAGTACGTGTGCGAGGGCCGGACGATGGTAAGTGGAAAGCGATCCCGACGGCAGTGCTCCAGGAGCCACTCCTCACACGCCTGTTTGTTCTGCGCATATTCCGAGTACGGATTGCCGATGGGCGAGCGTTCGGTGAGCGGCAAATGGCGGTGTGGTTTGGCGTACACGGTGGCTGAGCTGATGAAGAGGTACTGGCGGATTTTTCCGTTGAAAAGCGAAAAATCCACTTCCACATCGCTGATCCGGAAGCCGAGGAAATTCAGCACCACATCGATCTGCAGGCCTTGCAGCGCCCGCGCCATCCCTTCTGCATCGCTGCGGTCCACCATCAGCCCGGTGTAGGCCGAGGGCAGCGGGGAGCGGCCGCGATGGATGACGAAAATGTTGTGGCCTCTTTGATGAAGCAGGGCGGCGCAATCGGTCGAAAGGTTGCCGGTGCCGCCGATAAACAGAATGTTCATAGTCGCACTCTTACATTAAATGGAATTTGATCGTGCACTGCCTTTGCGCAACGTCGGCCACAGCAGCCAGATGATCAACGCGCACAGCAGCAGAAAAAGTCCGATGCCGTTGAGCGCCAGAGTGGGTTGATCCTGATGCAATAGTGTGGTGGCCTCGTCAAAGATCTGCACCATGAAAAAGACCAGGGGATAGAACAGCAGGTTCTTGCCGCCGAACCAGATCAGACTGATGACGATCCAGGCGATGGAAAGGAGAAACAACACGATCGACAACAGTGCCTCGCCGCCGGTGCGCATGGAGCCGGGGATCATGGCCACGGCAACCAACAACACCAGGGCCGGCCACCAGCGTTTGTCCGGCAAGTAAGTCTTGAGCATAAAGATCGCAACCGCGACCGGGCCGGCGGTAAAGATCATGCCGGTCAGACTGCCGGTGAGCGCAGAGAGCCAGGGCAGCGGCCCTTCGATGATCTGCGGCAGATCGAGCCCGCCGGGCATGGCATGCTGCGACCATGCCCCCACCAGCAGGTCGCTGGCGTGGCGGAATCCATAGCGCAACAATAGAGCGATGATGCTCGCCAGTATGGCATCGAACGCCAATTCACGGCGCAGGGGCTTGCTCAAGATGTGCCGGCTACGGGGATAAAGGGAGAAGCAGAGTGCGAGGAGAAGCGCCGTCGCCACGTACATGCCGATCACTGAGATCAGCACACCGATGAACGCCGTGGTTCGGAACAGATCGATGGATATGGACGTGGGATAGCCGGCCAGCATCTGATGCATCTGGGTCAACCGGTCCACCAGCACAAGGCTCGCGACCGGCGCCGCCCAGAGCAGCACGGATTTCCACTGGACCGCTCCCTGGCGGATAATGCGCACCAGCTGCAGGATCGCCAGCCCCACCAGGCCGCCGATCACCAGAATGCGCAATCCGATGAGCGCATGGTTGAGCAGCGTACGCTTCTCGCGATCCCGTTCATAGGCCTCAGGAATTTTCGCAAAAGTGGTATAGAGCGCCGCCACATCGCCCTGCACATCGACCGTGCAGCGGTATTTGAGCTCTTTCAGATTGCGCGGATCGCCCTCCACCGCTTCCCAGGTAAAGGTGTGATCCGTCCGGTTTTTACGTTTCTCCTCGCGGCCTTCCTTGAGCACCATCTCTTCGATGGCCAGGCCTTGAGAACGAGCGAACGCAGCGGCGATGGCACGGGCGGAGTCCTGGTCCAAATTCGCCCCGGCGGCATCTTCCTCCATGGTTCGAACGAAAGAAACCAGAGAGAGATCCCTCGGGTCGAGGTAGAACCGGTATTCTTCGCGCTGCAGCGGTTTGAAAAATCGGACCTGCCACCGGCTGCCACGGCATTCTTTTTCATAGAGCTGATTCAAGCGGGCCAGCCCTGCGTTTTGCAGGACGTACTTGGCGGTGATGGGGTCGAAACGTTCACTCACCGATGTCACCCGCTCATAGTCATCCAGCTTGAATCCCTGTTGCCTGGCAAACTGCAAGGCGGCTTGTTCCGCTTGTTCGGCCGAGGTGGGAAATTGGACGAACCCCCCTGGCTTTTCCACAGGGATCAAATAGAGCAGACAAAGCAGCAGACCGATCAGCAATCCCCAGGCGATGCGCTGGAGCGGCAACCGGCGATAATCGCTCGCCGGCATCGGTTCCGCGATTTTGTCCTCCGTCGCGGCCATGCGGTGAAGGCCTTCTTGAGCGTTGGACAAACCCTCCTCGGGCTCGAATCCGCCCTTTCGTCGGTAAACGATGACCGCGATGATCAGCGGCGCCAACAGCAGGCCGCAACCGACCGCTGCAGTCAGGATAAAGTAGAGGTTGCCGGAGCGGAACAACAGCACCGCCGTGTACAACGCATCCACGCAGTAATGCCAGACCAGGGTGGCAAGAATGCCAAAGCGCAGCATGACCAACCCGATCAAGACGCCGGCCAGACCGACCTCCAATCCGCGGATGTAAAACGGCTGTTGCGGATAATTGGAATGGGCGAATCCCCAGATGAACGCCGGAAGAAGGATCGCGAGCCAGCGAACCTTGGTGAATTTCTGCAGAAAGGGGATCGAGAACATGCGCGAAATGAACTCTTCCGACACCGACGGAATGAAACCCATGAACAGCACAAACACCCAGGGAAAGGCGGTGTT
>JAKJDB010000270.1 GCA_022706175.1 Candidatus Zhuqueibacterota bacterium
GCAGCCGCCGTTTCCCTCGTTGTACCAGCTATCGGGCAGTTTGATCTTGCGATGATGGTAATGGATGTTCACCAGGGGCCGTTCATAGTTATCCCCCTTGAGCTGCAGCTGCAAACCGGCGTTGACGTCGCCGATCCAGATATTGTCCTGATTCCTTTCCACATTCCATTTCCAGCTGTGCTGATCGGGCCGCAGGCCGCCCTTGAGATACATCCCCATCGCATATTTGGCCACGCTCCGCTCCATGGGGATTTTCAGGATTATATCATCCAAAAGAATCGTCTCATCGCTGCTCAGTTCCACCTTGTATTCAATCCGTCCATCAAACTCCATGCGCGCCTTGCCCTCCAGCCGCAGAGGGGCCGCTTGGTGGGTAAAACCCCACTCCATCGCTCCATCCGTCTGTCTGGTAAACACCAGCTCCTTCGAGCGCCAATCCACTGGGCGGTGATCCCGGTACACCTCGAACGACACGGGACGATTCAGCACTTCCCTGGCCGAACCGTTCAGTCTGGTCACAGAGGAAGAAAAATAGCTCTTGATGGAGCTGAGAAGCCCATCCGGCTGAACCGTCACGCTCCGGCCAAGGCAGCGGAGCGTATTCCCCTGCTTGGTCATGGGGATAAAAGGCTTGACGATTTCATCATCCTGGGCGATCTGCGAGTTCAACCATCGCAGTCGCGAGTGCCTCCAAGGCTCACCGTCGCCACGATCCACCGCGATGGAATCATTGATCACCAGCGTGAGCCGAACCTGCTTCTCGCGTTGGTTTTCCGGACGAATGGAGATCATGCCCGTATAGGTGTCCGGCGTCGCCGTTTCAGGAATATCTATGGAAATCCACACCGGCTTGATCCGGCCACGTTCAACGGATATTTTTTTCACGATCTCTCGGCCCTGCCAATCTTTGCCGCTGAGATGGATGGATTCAAAACGGGTGTGCGGTATCAGCGAATTTTTCTTCCCCTTTAAATCGCTGAAACTGATTTTGACGTTTTCGAGTTTTTCCTGAAAGGCGAAAAGGCCGATCTGGAAAGAATAATACTCATTCTTGCACGCCGTTGCCAGGAACTCTGTTTTTCCCGCCATCTCCACCCAGCGGTAGGGCAAAAAATGGTTCATCCGGATGGGATATTTTCTGTCTTCCGGAAAAAGCAGATAGCCGTCCTGACCATGCGCTTGGATGATCTGGCCGACTTCAGCCGCAGTGGCGATGATCTCCATGGGATAAAAGCTGTCATGCAAAGTCCGGGATTGAAATTCTAGCACCTCGGCCTGCGGCAGGCCGGCGGGCTTGCTCCCCGGTCCCATGGCAAAGGGAACGACGGCGGAATTCAACCACTGTTTATCCGGATCAGATGAAGAGGCGAGGTATTTTACCTGACCCCAGTACAGCATGCCCTCTCGTTGATAGGGCATATAATAAACATGGTATAGTCCGGCGCCGAAGGAGGGCTCAAAGATGATCTCGCCGTATTCCTGATTGATCTCTTTAACCAAGACATTGCGGATGAGAGTGTTGGTCTGGCCGTGGGTGATGAGAACCCCTTTTTGGGCAGGATCGGCATCGCTCCTGCGCCAGGGGATCCTGACATAGACCGCCGGTGCGGGATTCGCCACACGAACGACCACCCGGTGATTGCCCAGCGTGTCGGCCGTCCAATGTCCCGTGGTGTAATATTCAGCGGTCGGTTTGAACGCGTTTTCCTCGCTTTTCGCTCCTGCCGGCAGGCCGGTCACCATAAGCAACACCGAGAAAATTTTGCATGGGTTTCGCATATGTCTTTCCGTAGAGTCATAGAGTGGATGGATGGTTCGATTTTATCGGCCGCCGGCCATGGCGCCTTTTGCCGGCGTACTCGTGCGTTTCCGCAATCTTTAAGCCGCCCCCTGCTCTTTGCTTGGCGATCCTGATGCTGTTGGCCAGCGGCCGCTGCATGGTCAAGAAAATAGCCAACCGGGCGATGAAAAACAAACGAATTCTGACATGCCGCTCGAGCACCGCGGCCGCTTCCAGGTTCAGGTTTGAAAGCAAAGAGGCCGTTTGCCGAGAGATCCGGTTGGCCAAAATCACTTGACCACTACTCGATAACATGCTATATTCAGAAAAAAGCCGCTGCGCCGGCAAAAGAATGCGGCTGCGGGCAATCGCGGCCAGAGTTGTGATGTTCGAGAATAGACCCGCATGAAAAAGATCTGTTATCTGCTCTCAGCCCCTCTCCTTTTCATGGCGCTGCAGGCGTTCCTCGCGCGGCCTGAGCTGTTTTCGCTGAATGGGTCGCCGATTGGCGGCGCGTCCGGGAGACATCCGGCGAACCGGCCGGCAGAGCAGTGGGAAGCAAAACGCACGCGAATTCTTGCGGCCATGCAGACCGTCATGGGACCATTGCCGAATGCCGCTAAAAAGGTCGCGCCTGCTTTTCAATTGCTCAGGGAGGAGTCGGTCGGAAACATCAGAAGGCGGCTAATCACCTATGTCTCTGAAAAGGATGACCGGGTTCCAGCCTATCTGCTCATGCCGCAAGATTTATCAGGCCCTGCGCCGGCCGTTCTCTGTCTTCATCAGACCACGGAAACCGGCAAAGGAGAGCCTGCCGGGGTCAGCGGATCGGCCAATCTGCATTATGCGCTTGAACTGGCCGACCGGGGATATGTGACGCTGGCGCCGGATTATCCCAATTTCGGCGACTATGACTATGATCCCTATCAGCACGGCTATCAGAGTGCCACTATGAAGGGGGTTTGGAACCACATCGCTGCCATCGATCTGCTGCAGTCCCTCAGCGAAGTGGATCCGCTTCGGATCGGATGCATAGGCCATTCTCTCGGCGGCCACAATGCTCTTTTTGTTTCCGCATTTGACCGCCGGATCAAAGCGGTGGTCAGCAGCTGCGGTTTCAATTCCTTTTTCAAATACAGCGGCGGCGATCTGACCGGCTGGAGCCACCGGGGCTATATGCCCAGAATCGCCGCCGTCTTTGACAAGGATCCGGCAAAAATGCCGTTCGATTTTTCCGACGTGCTGATCGCCATCGCTCCCCGTGCTGTTTTCATCAATGCGCCGCTCAGGGACGACAACTTTGAGGTGTCGGGTGTGTTTGATTGTGTGGATGCGGCCAAACCGGTTTACACTCTTTTTCAGGCGAACGACAAACTGATCATGGTCAACCCGGATACGGGGCACGATTTTCCGCCTGAAATCAGAGAAGCCGCTTACCGATTTCTCGACAGAGAATTGAAAGGCAAACCGGCCGAACCCTGAAATAGAGCGGGCGGATCGAAAAGTATCGTTCGATTTTTATTGCCCGTTTTCCGTGGGCGTGAAAGCAACGGCGCCGGAAGTGTCGATGGAATCACTCCCATCCATCGAGAACAGGCTGCGCCCCGCAGCACTCCTTCATGAAAGGAAAGGTCGGATATGATAAGTGTTATCGTTCATCATTGGAAAGCTCTGTGGGCGTGCAGCCTGATTGGGATCGGAGCCTCGCTCAGCGCGGAATCCTGGACCATCATCTGCAGCAAAGCCCTGCAGCAGGACGAGGCCGTCTCGGTCGCAGTTCGGGATCTGCGGGAGAGCGGAACGGCCTCTGGCCTCTCCTTTGCCATGGCCGAAGACCGAGCCCTGCCGGCAACCCATGCCATCCTCGTCGGCGATGGCGGACGCAACCGCCTGACCAAAAAGCTGCTGCAGAATCACACCCTCGCGCTGCAAGGCATAAAGGACGAACAGGGCTACGAGATCATCACGCGAGAGATCAACGGCCGCAGAGTGATCGTGGTCGCCGGCGGCTCGCTCATCGGCGATGTCTACGGACTGTATTGGCTCTGGGACCGCTTGCGCGTGTTCAAGGGGTTGCCGGACATTCAAACAAGGCGGGAACCCGATCTGCCGATACGGGTCAGTCTGGCCTGGGGCCGGCGCGGCAGCAGCGGTGAAACTCGAGAGGAAATGCAAAACGCGCTGCGCCACTCTATCAATTGGGTGTCAGGCCCAGCGGTGCTGGATCTGGCGCCCTGGGATTCTGAACCGGAGAGACAGCGCAATGCACAGAACCGCCTGAAAACCAGGGCGCTCATCGACTATGCGCACCGCCTGCATCTAAAGTATTTCAGTTTTGCCAACGAATTCACCTTTCACCCTTCGCTGATGGAAAAAACCGGCGCCTCGCTGTCGCCCTGCGACACACTCTTCTGGGATGCGCTGCAGGAAAAATACAGAATGCTGTTCACCGCCCTGCCGGAACTGGACGGCATCGAGCTGTGCAACGACGATATCTCGGGATTCTGGGATGACTATCGCGCCTTTGACGTGATGCACGAACCATCCGGTTGCCTCTGGCCGCTGGATCTGCGTTTTCGCACGTTTGTCAAAAAGATCCATGACGTGGTGGTCGGCGAATTTGACAAAATCTATTTTCATTTCACCTGGAGCCTGGTGTCCTACGAGCAGCACAACCAGCCGGATGTGTTCAAGAAAATATTCACTGACGAGATCCCCACGCGCAATCTCTATCTGATCCCGAAGGTGACCGCCGCGGACCGCTGGTGGTTTCAGCCCTACAATCCAACCTTCAATCTCACCCCCCATCGAACCCTGGTCGGCTTCGAGACGATGAATTATTACGAGGGGTCCGGGTCAAACATCTTCCCGACCTTTCCCGCCGCCTATTTTCAGGCCGGACTGCAGACCTTCACCCGATGGCCGCAACACAACGTGACCGGCAGCGGTTTTCTCGCCGGCGGACGGATGGACGCCTGGAATACGCGCAGCATGACCAGCTATGTGCTCTATCGTTTGTCCTGGGACCTGAACGAGGACATCAATGACATCGCGCGCGATTACTGCGCGATCCATTTCGGCGCCGCAGCGGCTGAAAAAATGGCCGCCATCCATC
>JAKJDB010000271.1 GCA_022706175.1 Candidatus Zhuqueibacterota bacterium
CCGGAGCATCGTTGATCGTCCATTTAACCTCAGGGCCGGCGATCGTTACAGTGCTGCCGGTGTTTTCAGAAAAAAGATCCAACGATTGCCCTAGCCGCAGATCCCGTAAGCGGATCGTCTGCTCATTCACCGCCTGGGAGCGCCGGAAGAGAACCACCACGCCATTTTGCTGCTGCGGCCGGTGAAATTGATATCCGTACCAAGCGGTTTCAGCCGCATCATGCGCGAACAACGGATAAAAGTCGCCAAGCAGGTAGGGACGTATCTTCTTGTACAG
This sequence comes from Candidatus Zhuqueibacterota bacterium, assembly GCA_022706175.1. The sequence goes on from JAKJDB010000271.1 coordinate 278, forward strand.
TGCAATGCTTCTTCTCACCTCCTGCTCGGTCTCGGGAAAATCGGTATCCAATTTGCCGACCAGAGGATCTTGAGCCAGCAGGGAAAAATAGAAGCCAGACCGTCCGCTATGATTGGTTATTTTCAGTAACAGCCGGTTTTCACCTGCCTGCAGCGGCAGATCGGTTGAATCCAACCCCGCAGTAAGGGGCCGATTGACGCGATGAACAAAGATCAATCGCTCATTGACCCAGCAGTGAACGCCGTCGTCGCTGCCCAGATATACTTTGATGGTTTGTGCAGAGGCTGAGCGGATGGTCCGATACAGATAAAAAGCTCCTTCAACCGCCTGATCAAAGTAGTGCGACTCGGCATCCTGCCATTCAGGTCGAGTTGTCCAGGCCAGGCCTTCTTTTTCATAGCGCCGGGTAAGGTCGACTTTTTTCTCTGGAGGGAAAGCATAGGTGAACACGGACCCGGACGGCCGGGTGAACGGTCCGATAACGGACCAAGGGCTGAGCTGCAAGCCGGCATCAGAGAGAACCTGTTTCTCCCGCCGGCGAAACCGTTCCCATAGATAGTCACGACTGTGGCCAACCAAAATGTTGCCGCTGGTCATGGCGCTGCGAAACTCATAAGAGGGCTCGTAGCCGAAGCTGCCGCATCCGTGCAAAGGCACCCAGCGAAAGAGGCCTCCGTTCTGCAGTTGTTCCGCCTCAGGATGGGGACCAAAGCACTGCAAATCGCTGTGCCAGAGCGGCAGACCGCGGCGAAGGACTTCGATATCGATCCGCCGGCCGCCGGAGGCACAGAGATCGATGATCATGCCGGGATGCCGGCGCTGCAACTCATCCATCATGCTGTACAGACCTTCGATATAGCGTATTTCCGTGATGCCCTGGCGATCGACAGGATCTTCGAGACGCCAAAAACTCTCAGGCTCGATGTTCATGTCCCAGCGCAGCCAGTCCAGTTGCGCAGCGGTGATCTGTTCATCGATATGATCGATCAACCAGGCGCGTGCGGCAGGGTCCTGCAACCTGTACAGGCGATTTCGCTCTCCCGGACGAACCATGAGGAACTCGGGATGTGTACGATCGATAAACGTGTTCAAGGCAACCCGCTCCGGTTCAAACCAAAGCAGATATTCCAATCCGTTTTCATGGGCAGCTCGTCCTATGGGCGCCAGGCCGCGGGGGTATTTTTTGGGATCGGGTTGCCAGGTGCCGGTTCCGTCGGAAAAACCGACGGGATACCAATGTTGCGGGTCCATGTCGGACCAGAACACTTCAAAGCCTCTTCTCGCCAGTTCCGGCATGACGCGAAGATGGGGGCCTTCATAGGAACCATCCGGATCCACCCTGTCGATGCTGGCGCAGACGGGTGCATACACCAGCCTGCCGTCGCGGCGCGGCAGATAGTGCTCGATCAGCAGTTGACGAAAAAGATTATTGCCGCGCAGATCCTCTGCGCCCTGCCAGAAAAGCAGCACGGTGCGCGGAGTGCGAATCGTTTCACCGGCCAGCAGTTTCAGATGGGTCCACTCCATGCCTGCCGTCACCTGCAAACCGCTTCTGCTCGTCTGCAAAAAGCCCGCCTGCCATTGTCCGCTCCAGCCGATGGCCAGGACAATGCCCTGCTTGCCATTAGTCATATTAAAGAACGGCATCCAGGCGTCGGAAGATCTGCCCGCTTTGGGGCGTACCAGCAGCAGAGAATCCGCAGCAAGGGCGCGCGTCAGCGGCCGGAAACTGTCTGCAGAATTGTATTCCCCCATCGAATGGTGCACCACGAACTCGGCGCCGTCGCGCGGTTGCCAGGTCATGTCCAGGGAACGGATCGAATCGAGAAACGCCGTGGATTGATGACCGCGATTGGTGAGCGTGACCACCCAATCCACGGCAGAAAAACGGTGATACACAATCGCCTCTACGGTCACCGCCAGCGGCCCATCAGGATCTTCATAACGAAAAGAATACTTCCTACACTGGCCGTCCAGCGGCTGGGAGGAAATCGTTTTTTTCCAACGAGACAGAAAACTATGGGATGAAATCCCATCATAAGAGAAGGAAAAAGGCGCAATGCTGTTTTGTTTGATAAAAGCGTTTTGAAACCAAAGATCAAAGGCGTTGTGTTCCTGAGAGGAAAGCTCTGCAGCGTTCAGAAATGCCCCGGCCCAAATCCAGACAAAACAAAATAAACCGATTGCTTTTTTCATACCTTCCTACTCCCAGGATTTAAAAGGCCCAGCCGGGTCAGATCATCCTGCAGCTGAGCGGCGTTGGTAAACAGCAGCGTGCGCATACCGACACGGGCAGCCCCTTGCAGGTTGGACTCTAAATTGTCAATGAACAGGCTTTCCGCCGGCTGCGCCTGCATCGTCTCCAGAGCATGTAAAAATATTCGCTCGTCGGGTTTGGTGACGCCCAGGTCGGACGAAATGATCACTTGTTCAAAAACGCCGTCATAGCCCCAATGACGCCAGCGATTTTGCGCCATCTCTCTGGAATCGTCCGTAATGATGGCCAGACGGTGGCCCTGCGCTCTGAGCGCCTGCACAATGGCGCGGACGCCCGGAATCTCCTGATAGCAGGAATCCAACTGCCAATCTTCAGCCTCAGCAACGACGCCCAGATCCTGGAGGCACAAGCGCCAGAACTCCGGATCAGATATTTCTCCTGAATCTGCGGAAGGCCGATATTTTTTTCTGGTTTGTTGCAGTTCCACCAAATCCAGTCCATATTTTGCAGCCAGGAGCGGAAATTTTATCTGCATGCAATCCTTGATCAACACATCACCGACGTCGAAGTAGAGCACCATGAGGATCTTTATTCTCCAAAGATTAACAATGTAATGATTTTTAGCCAAACCAACTATGGGTAAATACAACCCGGCCAATCAAAGGGTGATGCTTATCCGGTCAGCTGAACAACCAGGTTTTCCTGTCCGGCCGCGAATAGGCCCTGGACGCGTTTCGCTCCAGCGGTTGCGGATAATCCGGTTCCTGCAGATCCGCAACCAGCGACGCGATGTCAACCGGCCGGCCGGAGAGCATGGATCGGTTGGCGGCCACGCCGCAGAGTATTGAGTAGGCGCCGGCCCGCTGATCGGCGGCGCGCAGATAGAGATCGCGGCGGGGATCAGGATTTAGAATGTCCGCCAGCATGATCGGATCCGCACCGCCATGGCCGCCCTCAGCCTCCCACAGCTTCACCTCATAGGCCGGAGCAAACAGTGGAAACACTTTGATCCAGGTCCCCTCGGTCTTGAGGGCGCCGGGAATCGTGCCGTCGCCGCTGACGTAAACCTGTTCTTCGCATTTGTGTTCCAACCTTCCCAAAGAGCCATTGAATACAACCTGGTATCCCTCCCAGGCGGCAAAGGCGTTGAGCGAATAGCTCATCTGTGCGCCGTTTTGATAGGTTACTGTGGCGGCCACCGTATCTTCGATTTCAATATCCGGACGGAAAACACAGCGGTCGCGAATGTAGCCATCATATTTTTCATTGGCGAGATAGAGATTTTTCAGCCCCTGCAGCGAACGGAGATCGAGATGAAAGGCGCAGCGGTCGCCGTCCGGGCAATCCAGACAGCGGCCGCCGGCGCCGGTCCAGCCAAAGGCTTGGGCCGTGGCCGGCAGATAAAAACAACGTTGTCCCACAGCGAACACGGTCCGCGGAATAGTGGACAGCCACCAATTGACCAGATCAAAATGATGGGTGGCTTTGTGGACCATGAGCCCCCCTGAATATTTTTTGTAGCTGTGCCAGCGGCGGAAATAGTCAGCGCCGTGAAAGGTGTCCAACATCCAGTGAAAATCAACGGAAAGGACCCGGCCAATGACTCCGGAGAGCAGCAGATCTTTAACCTGTGTGCGCGGTGGAGAGTAGCGGTAGTTGAAGGCGACACGGCAGGAACGGCCGGTTTTTTTCTGCGTCTCGAGAATGCGCCGGCATTTGTTTTCATCGGTGGTCATGGGCTTTTCCGTGACCACATCGCATCCAGCCTCCATGGCCCGGCAGATATAGTCGTCGTGAAAGCTATCAATCGTGGTGACGATCACGACATCCGGTCGGGTCTCAGCCAGCATCCGGTCGAATTGATCCGCAGAAAAGGCTGGAACCTTGTATCCACGCCGTTCGGCCCAAGCCCGACGATCCTGCAACCGTCCATGATTGGAATCGCAAAGGCCCACCAAGTCACAGCTATCCGCATACTCTTCGACCAAAGCCTGGCTGTACATCTCCGATCGTGCGCCCAATCCCACCTGCGCATAGCGTCTTTTTCCGCTCTTCATCTAACCTCCAATAGAAACTAGAAAAAACATAATTCCAATCAACACGAACACGAGGCCGACGGATGCCAGAAAGCCCACGCTATCTACCCGCTTCCAGCGATAGAACTCCCAATCCGAGCCACGAATCAGTTTCATCGATTCGAATCGCTTTGGGCTTTCATAGGACCGCGCCAATTCCTCTGCATCCAGTTTCGGATCTGCATGCACCTTGGTTTTCATCTTGACGTAAAACCGATCCAGCGCCTCCTGGGACTCTTGCCGAGTAAAACGTGCGACCAACATTAATATCAAAAAAGGAAAAACAGTGCGAATGAGCACACGCAGGG
>JAKJDB010000272.1 GCA_022706175.1 Candidatus Zhuqueibacterota bacterium
GACAGGTTCCGGACAGCGCACCCGTGTAAATCCCTCCCCCAAGTCCCCGCATTTGAGGAACTTGTTTTTCGTTACCAAGCTCCAGAGAGTGTGTGAAAACGCGATTTTTAAGCACATTTTTCTTTTTAAATTCAATATTCAATTCTCGGTTTTATAGTTTTCACACACTCTGTCCAGCTTGGTAATGCCGATGGGTGGGAAGCTCCTGCTTCCAAATTAAGATAATGGGTTGTTAACGGAAACAGATTAACTGTTGGAGAAGACAAAGCTGGAGCTTTTAAAAAGCTAAAAACCTGGCGGAACGATAATTCCCGGTGAAAATGAAAAAAGCGCTATGATCACTTCATGAACATAGCGCTTTTTTTTAGATAAAGCGACCAAGAAAAATTGGCCGTTTTTAGATTTAACGATCTCTGGCAGTCATGCCGTTTGCAGCACGCGACCTCTCTTCATAGCTTATCTCGGCCATCGTTTTTTGACATCGGGCAGAGCGGGAAATGCAGCATGGGGCTCCTGTTGATACCAAAAAGCCACGGAAGCGATATCGTCGGCTAACGGTTGATAACGATGATTGGGCCACCAACCCAACGCTTGAATGGTGACCTTGAGATCGTTTTCGAAACAAATGGGATCCATAATATGCCAGCGATAGAGACTCCACTTTGGCGGTCCGTTCTCAGGGCTGCGTTTAAGCGTATTGCCACTATAGGCCGTTGAATAAATTTCCGGGAACCCAAAGCTGCCGCAGAAATAATCCTCGGTTCCGGTGCCGCAAATGGTCGGAAATTTTTTGTCGCCGTCCATGAAAAATTTAATTTCGCCCTCGCCGAACCAGCCGTCGGATAATTGCGTCCAGGCTAAAAAAGTGCCCACATAGCGGCCTTGTCCCTTGATGCCGTCGACAATCACATGCTCGGGATTATCGCGATCGGTCACCGCACGCCGCCACTGCGCATGAAAATTACCGGCATTTTCCGGCACAGCGGTTTCCGCATAGGTTATCTGAAAGGCCAGCAGTTCGAGATCATTGGTGTCTTCATTGGTAAAAGTGATCTTGACATGCTTGCGGAACGGCATGGGCCAATAGCAGTTCATGGCATTGGCCGGGTTGACGATTACCACCACAGAGTTCACGCGGGCAAAAAGTTCGTGACCTACGGCAAAGAAATCCGGCGCCGGCACTTCAATGGAGGGCTTTTCTTCACCATCCCAATAAAAGCGTAGCACATGGCTGCGCTTCAAGCCTTCCACTATCCAGATGTGCTGTATCATGCCCGGACCGTTGACGTCCATTAGCGTGACAGTCTCGCCTTTATTGACGCGCAAAAAAGGTCGTACTTTCCAGCCCTGTCCCAGATCATCCGCTGCCCGGCCGCTGGTTGGCGGTTTAATCTCAGTAGGATCCGGTATGGCCATACCGCCACAACCCTTGGCGCCGGTAGGATTTTCAGCAGAAATAGAACGGGTGCGGCTATTGGTTAAAAAAGGTAATGAACTCAAACCAAATTGCGAGTGCAGAAGGACTTCTGCTGTGCCGAGGTTTTGCTCCTGAGCAACAAGACCGAGAGCCAAAGAAAAGATCAGCCAAATGCATTTTTTCATTTTTCCCACCTTATCGTTTGATCATGACGACGCGTTCGATGTACACCGGCGTAGCCGGCTGTGATCTTTCACCCATCCTGTTTACCAAAGTTGGCGTCTGGCCGATTTTTTGCACGGTTTCGAGTCCACCGATCACTTTGCCGAATACCGTGTACTTGCCGTCCAGCTGTTGCGTCCCGCTGCGCGATAAACTGATAGGAATTTTGGATATTTGGGATAGGAATTTTGATTTTGTTGTGGTCAAAAAATCGAGGAGATCATCCTCTGTCAAGCGCCCGATACTCCATTTTCAGAACGCCAAGCCATATCCGGCTCCCTTATCGCTTCTTACCTGCCGAACATTAGCCAATCAGCATTTGAAAATCAAGTAATATTTCAGAAAAGTATGTATTCAGGCCCTATCGCTGCAGGATCAACTCGCGCAGAAATCTATGAAGAACTTTAAATGCAGACGCGTCCAAAATAACCGTAATCATAGCTCGGCTCACTCTCTGCCACTCTACTTGCCGCCGGCGGCAGCCGGGAAACCTGCTCCCTTCGACAAACTCCGGCAGGTTTTTCCGCGATGTGCTGGATCACCTCGGCCCATTGCCAAGCTGGAACTTGTTTTTCGTTACCAAGCTCCACAGAGTGTGTGGTCACTAAAAAACCGAAAACTAAATATTGAATTTAAATAGAAAAATGTGCTTAAGAATCGCTTTTTCACACACTCTCAGAGCTTGGTAACGAGGGGAAAGACCTCCGCTCAGCACGGCCTTGCGTGCGAAAAACAAAGCCCCCGGCTGCAGACGTGCATGCCGTTTTTAAGAAAAGCCGCCTGAGGAGAGACCGGAGTGATACCATCTTGCGGAGAATCGGACTAAGAGCCGGTGGTGGTGTTCTCCGACGTTTCCAGAATCCCGTTGCCCTGGTTCTCATAGCTCGGATCGATGGCGGTGACCAGGCCTTTTTCCAGATACTGAATCCACTGGGCGTTGATCTGAATGGGATAATAGACCTTTTCCGGCGCGCTGTTGGGCATGGACTGCAGTTCGCCGATGATCATCACGCTGTTTCCTCTTTTCAAATACTTGTTGCATTGCACCGCCTGCTGGGCCCAGACGACCACGCTGATGTAGCACTGTTCCCGCTCCATGCCCTCCAGCGCGCCGGCTTCCGGTTCCGGCTCGGTGCTGATGACGAAATTGGTCACCGGCACGCCGCGCGAGGTCCAGCGCAGCGGCGGATCCTGCATCAGCTTTCCCGCCACCACCACCCGGTTGACGTTGGGGAAATCATAGGATTTGTTGGGATCGACCTGCATAGGCTCCACCACCGGCCGATTCTGTTTTCTGTGATGATGATGTTTGTGTTTGTCTTTCATGGTCTGATCGCGTTTTATTAATAGTGATGAGGTCTGCTTTTTGGCTTTTCTTTTTCGAACAACCTCAGCTGCTTGCTGTTCGTCGTGCCTGTAGAATTATAAGAGTAGGTCGGCCACTGGGGTATGTATTCATCCGCTTGGTTTCCCCAGACTACCCAGCCTTTTCGATTGCCACGTGCAAAAAGCTCGAGATAAGGTCCGGGGCTGCAATGCTCGATAATATCATATAATTCATCGGGTTTTCTCGAATGTTCTCTTTTTCGGGTTGCGATTAGATTTACTTGAGATCGACCGGCTTTTAACGTTCGACTTTTGCCCTTTATACCAAAAAGAACCAGTTCTGTCACATTTCTAAAATAAAAGCCGACCCCACGTCCGTCAGGTCCTCCATCCTTTCGAATTTTATACCATACAATATTGGTCTTATAAGTAAATCCCCATTTCCGCATTGTTTCCAGGCCTTCCGACAACAGAGCGTTTGGAACCCACAGATATAAATGACTTGTTTCGTCGGCAATGCTATTAACGGGAATGTCCAAAATCTCTTGTAATGAGAGGGTTGGATATCGAGCCAGTCTTTTATGTTCCGGAGCAACTTTGCCCGTACTATTAGCGAACCTCCAGGGAGGATCAGCAAGAATGGTCTTATACTTTCCGTGTATACTGGTTGCAAAATCTTGCGCAGCGGTTGGTTTGATGCTCATAACTATTCATCCTCTGCAAATAGCGATTTTTTTATTCCAAGGACCAAAATGGGACATCCTCCACCGCCACCACCTTGAATGCGCGGCAACAATTTGCTCATATGAGTGGTCGAATTGCCAAACGAAGTTCCTCTTCCAATTGATTCAAAGATGTCTTGAAGATCATCACAGCGTGTTATAATAATACCAACACTGATGGCACGTAGATCAAATAAAAGTCGAAAATTATTTAAATCGCGATCAAAAAAAGGATCTTTATTGTTCCATTCAATTTCAAGGGCAATTCTGTTTTTATAGCAATCTATTTTATGAGTCGGCGAAATGCTCTCGACACCGTCAACCATAACTTTTGTATCAAACGATTTTTCAACCCAACCTTTCTCGGTCAACCGTCCATCCAACCATTCAGCTACTTGAGATTTTCTGCCTCCTCTGGTGGTGATCCAACTCTTCTTGAAGCGAAAATGGATCAAGGTGTCTACTAAATCATTCCACTCTTCTGGAAAGTCTCCTTTCAGAATCGTAACCGCATGCTTCCATTGATGTATTTCATAATTATGAGTTATAAATCGAGGGAATTTTTCTCCGGCCATCGTCCTTATCCTCGTTCTATTTTACTATACTCCTCCAGACATCCCACGGCAGACGGACTGATCCTCTTTTCAACCGCCAGCACGCGCTCGAGGGCTGTGCGCTGATCGGGAACAAACAGCAACTGCTGCAGCTCGTGACGGTCAACCGCCCCACGCACCCGCGCCGCTATCTCCTCCGCCGGCAATCGACAGTCGGCGAGAAAAAGCAGTTCCGGCTTGCGATGGTCGAGCGCCTCGATCAGGCCGAAACACTGCAAATCGTACTCTTTGCTTTTCAGCGCCGCTTCCTCGTGCAGCTCTTGCTGCATGGCTGAAAAAGCGGCGTGTTCGTCCAACCGCAACGTTTCATCGATATGGCCGCCGAACACATCGAGGTGCCCCGGATATTCGCCGACCGTATCGCTGCGCCGGATCAACGCCACTCGACCGTCGCGGCTGCGCACCATGGCGCTGATGCCCAGAGCGCAGGACAGAGCCTGAACCGGCCACTCCCGCAGTATGCGTTCCGTATAGGCGTTTGAATACATCAACGTTCGATAATCGCCGGTGGACAGGCGCAGGTGCAGACAGCCGTTCTGCATTTCGTATCCATCCAGCCGGGCCAT
>JAKJDB010000273.1 GCA_022706175.1 Candidatus Zhuqueibacterota bacterium
CCCGCTGAATCCGGCGGACAGCTTGTCTCCAGCCCGCCCATGGGACCGCAGTCCACCCGGCAGTTTAAAGCGCAAGTTGTCGAAACCCGCACCATGATTCCGGTCTATCGCGTGCCGGGCTGGAAAGGCACGTTGACGTCTCTACGTATCTGTTTCGGCAATTCAAGCACAGGACAGGTGGTCATCAAATCCTTCCATACCGCCTGCGACACCCGCCACACGGTCAACAACACGGCGTTCCTGCGCGGCTGCATTTCCTATTTCCTGTGGACGCGCGATCTTGTTTTTCTGCGCCGGCAGATCGGCCGCATGCGCACCGCCCTGCGTTTTATGATGAACGAATTCCAGACGCGCAGCAGAAACTGCGTCTACACCACCTGGCCGGGCCATGAAGGCCGCAGCGGGGTGACCTGGGATCAGAGCGGGGCCAAAGTGATCCGCCGCAACCAAGGCATCGGCAGCAATTATTGGGACCTGTTGCCGTTCGGCGGCGAGGATGCGTTGGCAACCATCTACTATTATGACGCCGTGCTGGATCTGGCCGAATTGGAAGAACAGATCATTCGCCATCCGCAGTGGTGTGTGCCCGGCGGCGCTGAAGCCTTTGATCCATCGGATTTGCGCGACCACGCTCAGCGGGTCAAGCACTACGGCGGCCGGCGCTTTTGGAATGAAAAGACCGGCCGCTTCGGCACCGTGGACTTGGATGGCGTGCTCCATGATTATGGATTCACCTTTCTCAACAACGAAGCGATCTATTACGATTTCGCGACACCGCGACAGGCCGAATCCATCCGTTCCTGGATCTCCGGCCGCCGAACCGTCGCTGGCGACACCTCGTCCGGCGCTGACATCTATCATTGGCGCTTTGGCCCCCGCTCCACCACACGCCGGAACATCGACTACTATTACTGGGCCTGGTCGAATCCCGAACGCATCCCCTGGGGCTTTCAGGTGCAGGACGGCGGCACCGTGCTGGGCTTTTCCTATCATGACCTCATGGCCCGACTGCTCAGCGAAGGTCCGGACGATGCCTGGCGACGGTTGAAAGAGATCATCCGCTGGTTTGAAGAAACCCAGGCTGCCGGAGGTTATCGCGCCTATTATCAAGATCCGAAAAACGGCACCATGCAGGGCAGCAACGTGGCCGGTGGTTTGGGTTTGGACAAAGAATTTTTTGAAAGCATTCTTGTCCCCCAGGTCATGCTCTACGGCTTTCTCGGTTTTCAGCCCACAGCAGACGGATGCACCATTCATCCACGGCTGCCGAAAGAGTGGCCGGCGGTGACGATCACCGGCATACGTCTTCACGGTTGCGTCGTGGACATCACCGCGGATGGAAAATCCATCAGGGTGCAAGGCGTCTCCACGCCCGGTGAGAGGCTCGTGGTCAATCTAGCGCCGGGCCTTCGCCTCACCCAGGACAGCGCTCCGTTTGTCCGCGCAGAATGAGCCTGGACAGGCGCAGCCGCCTTGCGAGTGGCTGTTTGATGAATGAAAGAAAAAGACGTGTTGCCTGTCATCGCCTTCGCTACTCTTGCATCAAGCAGGTTTGTAAAAGCGCTCAAATATATCCATGCAGGAAACCTTCATGATACAAAAAATAGTCCTATTCCTCCTTGGCCTTCTTCTGGCTCTTTACACTAGCAACGCAACCGCCTGCCGCTACACCGTGCGCGAGATCGGCTACAGCCGCGCCTATGCCAGTCCGTATCAGCTGCTGTTGCCCATGCCGGAAGGGTTCCCTGAAGCATCGCGCAACGAAGCGGAAAAGCTCTGCCGTACAGCGCTGGGCGACGCCAACATCAGCGCCCGGCTTGCAGGACGGCGAGAGCTCGACAGCCTGCTGGCCGCTCACTCTGAACCGCGGGCCAAAGAAAATGAAGCGCTGCTCATTTCACCGCGTGGACGAATCCTGAGATACAGGATCTCGCTGACTCTGGAGAACTGGAAATCGACCCTGTGGGACATTCTCGACTGGGCCTGCCTCTCCCCTGTTCGCAAGCAGATCAACCAGCGGCTGACCCAGTCTTATTGCGTGGTGCTGCTTCTGCCCGGCCGTGATAGCCGGGAGAATACGCTGTATCAGGCGCGGGCGGAACAAAGCATCCAGGAGATCAAAAAAATCATGCCCAGCCTGCCCAAACCTGTATCACAGGCGCCGGCTCTGCTGATCATAGACCAGGAGCAGATGCGCCAGGAAGACCTGCTGCTCTGGAGCCTGGAGTGCGATACCCACTCGGCTCATCCACGCGCCGCGGTGATCTATGGAAGGGCGCGGCGCCTGGGCCCGGTGCTGGAACAGGAGACCTTTACCGAGCAGAACCTGCTCAGTCTGCTGGCGCTGGTCGGCGCAGATTGCGAATGCGGATTGGACCGCTCCGGAATCCTCGGCCTCATGCTGCCCAGCCGTTGGGGCGGCGGGCTGCAACAGGCGGTTGCCGATGAACTGGGATTCGATGTGGAAAATCCCGCTGTGCTCATGGAGATGGAGCAGATCCTTTCGTTGAACGCCCCAGCGCCGTCCGGTAATGCCAAGGCCGCAGACATGATCGCCGGCTATCGCGAAGAATTGGTCGAGCTGTTGAGCCCGCCGGCCGCCGGATACGCTTCAGAAAAGCCGGCGCCGGCAGCCCGCTCACTGCGCAGTATCTTTTTAATCACGTTCCTTGGCATCGGAGGCGTGCTCGCCTTGGCCGCTTTGGGGATCCATTGGAAAATGAAAAAGAGAAAGCAGGTATGATCAAACAGGTTTTACAGGAAGCGCGATTTCGTAAATTCACCTTTATTCTCAGCGCACTGGCCGTCACCCTTGCTGTCGCACTGGTGGTCTTTTTTTTGACGACCAGCGAGGCGTCCAATCGCGAGACCATCCGTTTGACGCGCGATATGGGATTCAATCTACGCATCGTTGCGGCGAACACGGATATGGATTATTTCTGGCTGCACGGATTTTCGGATCAGCTCATGCCCGAGAGCTGGGTAGACCGGTTTGTCCACTACCCCAAATTTTCCTTTGCCCATGTCACCGCCACACTGCAGCAACGGCTGCGCTGGCGCGATCGGCAGGTGGTGCTCACCGGCCTGTCCCGCGAGATTGAACCCGGCGGCAAGGTTAAAACAGCCATGACCTATCATCTGGCGCCGGGCCGGGTGATCATCGGGTACGGGCCGGCCAGCGCTCTGGACATCCACGCGGGACAGAGCGTCCGCATTCTGGACACGGATTTTGAAGTGGAGCGAACGCTGGCCGAAACCGGCAGCGAAGAGGACCAGTGGATCTATATGGACCTCGAGTCATTGCAACAACTGCTCCATCTGCAGGGAAAGATCAGCGAGATCAAGGCGCTCAATTGCCTGTGCCTGACCACAGACCAGCAGGACCCCCTGCAAATGCTGCGCAACCAGCTCAGAGAGGTGCTTCCGCAGGCACAGGTGGTCATGAACAAAACCATCGCCATGGCGCGGGAGAGACAACGCCTGACCATGGAACGATACTTTGCTGTGCTGCTGCCGGCGCTGTTGGTCGGCTGCGGACTTTTCATCGCCTCGCTGTCCATGATCAACGTGCGGGATCGGGCGCGGGAGATCGGCATTCTCCGCGCCATGGGATATGGATCCGGACGCATCGTTTTTCTCTTTCTCACACGCGCTCTGCTGCTGGGGCTCATCGGCGGCCTGCTGGGATTTATCCTCGGCGCCCTGGCCAGCTTGTATTGGGGTCCCAGCGTGTTCAAGATAACCGGCAAAACCATTCTGCCCATGTACGATCTGTTATTCTGGAGTTTGATCCTTGCCCCCCTGTTCGCCGCCCTGGCCGCCTCGATACCGGCGGTCTATGCGGTCAATCAGGACCCTGCTAATCTATTGCGGGAAAACTGACCATGATGGAGTTACTGCAGGTAGCCAAAGTCTATCAAAAAAATTCCCAACGCATCGCCGCTCTGGAAAATATCACTCTCACAATCAACAGGGGTGAATTCATTCTGGTCTGCGGTCCCAGCGGCAGCGGCAAATCCACCCTGCTGTTGACCCTGGGCGCCATGATTCAGCCCAGCTCAGGCGCCGTTTGCTTTAACGGCCGGGAAATCCACCGCGCAACGGAAAAAGAGCGTACCCTCTTTCGCAGACAACACCTGGGATTTGTGTTCCAGATGTTCAACCTGCTGCCCTATATGACTGTGCTGGAGAATGTGCTGATGGGACAGGTGCTGCGTCAAACTGGGGATGAGGCCACAGCCAGGCAGTGGCTGGAACGATTGCATCTGCAGGACCGGCTGCAGCACAAGCCTGCAGAGTTGAGCGTGGGCGAGTGTCAGCGTGTGGCCATGGCCAGGGCGCTGATCAAAAACCCGCACCTGCTGCTGGCCGATGAGCCTACCGGCAACCTCGATGGGGTCAACGCCGACCAGATTCTGGCAGCGCTGTCGGAATACCACCGCCAGGGAGGAACCGTGGTGATGGTAACCCATGGAAGCACAGGGGCTATCCGCGCTGACCGGACGGTATATCTTGAACAGGGCAGGTTGGTTGCGTAGAGATGGCTTTCCGCCACGGGATCAAAGAAAGGATCGCCCGGGGCTGTTTGTTTCAAGCTGAAATAATCTAGACTGGACGGAGAGTGCGCACTGGCTTAAGCCGGACAAATAATTCCGAAAGGTAAAGGTATATGCGGACCTCAAGGCAAGCGATGGGCAACAGGACCGATGCGTTCCTCTTGCTGAGCATCCTGATCATAGTCCTGGCGATGACGATTCCAGGCATCAAACACTCTGCCATTGTTGAACAGGACGCGGCCTCGCATCTGATGGATGGAGTTTTTTTTCACGATTTGATTCAA
>JAKJDB010000274.1 GCA_022706175.1 Candidatus Zhuqueibacterota bacterium
GATACAACGGACCATATCATCGGTGTAAAAGTGCTCATCAATGGAATAATCGGGGCTGCCGGTGTCTCGATACACATCCACGGCATTGCGGATGTCGAACACATTGTAAATGTTGCTGAACAGCGTAGTCTTGAAATGCCTGAAATCGAGCGAATAGGCGATGTTCACATCAAAATTGTAAGAAGGCGGCCGACGTTCATTGTTCTCCCGGCTGGGATAATAGCCCTCCAGCTCCGGGGTGTAGGGAAAACCTGAACCGAGCTTGCCGATGAGACCGATGTTCCAGATATCCTTATTATGCACGGTGGCGGTGAGGTTGAGGCTGTGGGTACGATCCCAATCCAGAAAGATCAGCTGTTTGGTGATCTCTGTGGGCGGCGTCGTCGTGCTTTTGATATAGACATCATTCGGATCCGACGAATTGCCCTCGGCCAATTGATAGGTGTAATCCAACGAAGTCGAAATGAACTGATTGCCGCGTTGCTCCAGCGCTACGGTAAAGCCAAAAACCTGGCCGTAATCGCGGTTAACATATCGTGCGTACTTGTCAAAGCTGGGTAGAATGGTGTAGACCTCCATGCCCAGCAGGTTTCGAATGTCCTTATAATAACCGGTGAGGGTAACGCCCAAGTTCTGGCCGATCGCCTGCTGCAAACCGATTTCATAGGTGGCGGTTTTCTGCGGCTGCAAATCGGTGTTGCCGATGGTGGAAAAACTACCCACCGGAATTTTGAACAGCGGGTTCAAATAGAGATAGGAAAAAGAGGGGATCTGAAAAAACAGGCCATAGGACAGATGCAACACGCTCTGCTCGCTCACCGGCAGGGCGATGCCGAAGCGCGGGCTCCATTGGCTCTTGTTCTTAGCCGCGATCTTGGGGCTCGTGACCGGTTTCATCAGATCAGTGGGATAAACGCCCTCAGGCTGGAACCAGTCATAGCGCAGACCCAGGTTCATGATAAAGTAGGACCACTCAATCCGGTCTTGCAGGTAGGCGCTGAATTCAGTGGGTGATTTGGCAAACTCGTTATAGGCGGTGTTATCTTTTTCCACCGGCTGCGGTTTCCAGTCTGTCTGACGGTCCAGGCGGATGCTGTAATCCAGGACATAAAGGTCATGGAAGCGCGATTCCACGCCACCCTTGATCTGGTTGTAGCGATCGATTTGGTAGGTGAGGTCCGCCTTGGCGATATCGGTCCGAGTGGTGCGAAAGGAGTGATTCATGTCTGTGCCGGCCATATAAAAGGATGGGCCGCTGCCGATGGACAGCCGGCTGATCGGCTGGTAGCGCAGATCATATGGGCTTTTATACAGATAAGCTTCGTATGTCTTTTCCAGTCGTGCGGCTTTGAAATTGATAAAGCCGTTTTTGTTGATAATGTAATCGGCGTGCACCATGTGCGAATTGCTCACGCTGTAATTGGTGGGCCGGCCGTCTGGATTGTACTTGTAGCGGTGCGAATAGGATTGACCCTCACCGTCTTCGCGGATGTATTCATAGGTCAGTTTGTGCGAGCCCCACGGTTTGAGCGTAAGCTTGCCATGCGCAGTGAGGTTCCGACTCCAGTTCATGGGTACAAACGCGCCGTCGCCGTTGGCCTGAACGCGCCAGTCCTCCTGTACTCTGGGCAGATAGGAGGAGTCAGAGGGATTAAAGATTCGGCGGCCCCAGAGATAACCATCATCCCGGTTAAAACGAAAGGAGGAGAAGAAAAACAGATGATTTTGCCACAGCGGACCGGCCAGGTTCCCCTCCAAATTGTAAGCATCCGTGGGCGAGGCCAGGTCAAGATAGGACTTGGTTTCTTGGTAATAATCTTCTCGTTTCAGGCCTGCGCCGGCCTTGGCGACAAAGGGCATGGTACGGCTGCTCAGGTAGGCGCCCGTATAACTGGAAAGCTGTCCGGTGAAATGGCCTTCAGGGTCTTTGGAAACCACATTGACCACGCCGGACATGGCTTGACCGTACTCGGCGTTAAAGGTGCCGCTGATCACCTCCACCTCTGCCACAGAATTGGCCTGCAGCGCGATCATTTGGCCGCCGGTGTAGGCGTCGTTTACCGCCAGACCGTCGATCAGAAAAGCGACCTCTCCCAGGCGACCGCCGCGGAAATGACCATTGACCACTCCGGCCTGCAGTTCGACCACCTGATTGACGCTCTCCACCGGTAACATTTCCATCTGGTCGCCGGCCACGCGGGCAGAGGTGGAAGTCAAATCCTTCTGCACTAAAGGTTTGGCGGCCACCACCGTGACCTCCTCCCCTTCGATCACGGTCGGCGTCAGGGCGGCCGAGAGGTTGGTGGTCGCATCCACACTGACGCGGACGTTCTCAAATTTCATCATGCCGAAACCCATGGCGCGGACGATCACCGTGTACTTGCCCGGCGGAATGTTGATGATGTGAAAATATCCATCCAGCGCCGCCAAGGCGCCCAGAGAGGTGCCCTCGAGTAAAACATTCGTGCCGGGAATCGGGTCGCCCTTCTCTTTGCTGGTGATCCGGCCGGAAATCTTGCCCGTAGTGCCGGCATAGGCCGCCGCAGAAAGGATTAACAAAATTCCGATGAAAAGAAATCGAGTGCTTCGCATCATCACTCCTGCAATCAAGGTGTGTGTTTGAAAAGGAGTTCGTCTATCGGAATACCGCGGTTGGAGAAACCGTAAGCCTCCCTGCCCTGCTCAGGCGGTGCGTGAGTAATGCCGGTTTCGCCTCGAGACGCCGAGATCTTGAACCGAATGCCGCTCAACCAGCCAGGATTTAAGAACGATCCGTTTCGGCTTTAACTGCTTGTCGCGCAGGCGGGAAAGAATGACATGAATGCTTTTACGGCCGATCTCATAAATGGGCTGGTGAATGGTGGTCAGTCCGAAGGAACCGGCCCGTGTCTGCGGCAGGTTGTCGTATCCGACCAGCGATAAATCCTCCGGGATGGAAAGCTTTTTCTCACGGGCGATGGAAAAAAACAGCAACGCGATTTGATCATGAGCGGCAAAAACAGCCAGATGGTCCTTGCGCTGTCGGAGGATTTTCAGCACGGATTTGGAATAGACCTGCTCGGTAAACAGCGTTTGCGGATTGGAGATGAGCGCTTCATCGAGGGGAATGCGGTTATCCTGCAAAGCCTTGCAATAACCCTCAAAGCGGAAACGCTCGGAGCTGACTAGGCCGTTGTAGACGATGGCGATCCGGCGATGGCCCTTTTTTAAGAGATGTTTGGTCATGGCGTAGGCGCCGTAAAAATTATCCGTGGTCACATAATCGATCTCCAGATCAGGAAGAATGCGATCCGCCAGCACCACCGGGATGTCATGCTGCCGGAATCTCTCGATGATGGTGCGGTTTTTTTCTTCCGTATCGGCGATCGGCACATAGATCACGCCGGTCACGTGCTCCTTGATCAGGCGGTCGGCATAATATTCCGCCTTGAAAAACAGATCATCGGTGTTGCACAGAACAATGGAATGTTTGTTGCGCGCGGCCTCGTCCTCGGCGCCGCGCGCCAGTTCGGAGGAACAGCCGGAGCGGATGTCCGGCACCAAAATGCCGATGATGCTCTTCTTGCGGTTGTCCGGATTCCGCTCCAGAACAAAAGTGCCAAAACGTCTTCTCGGTTTCAGATAGGCGAGATTGACCAGATTGCTGATGGCCTGCCGGACCGTGGCGCGGCACAGGCCGGTGATGCGCACCAGCTCCTCTTCCGTAGGGATGCGCTCACCGGGTTTAAAGACCCCGAGCTCGATCTGTTCAATAAGCCAATTTTGCAGTTGATAATATTGCGGAATAGGGCTGTTGCGGTCAACGATCATGTAGGCCTCACTAAGAGGGTTTTGTCCGTACAAATGTACCTAAAGAATTTTTCTATTGCAAGCTTTTTTATCCATCCAGGCCATTTTTATCGTCCGCTTTTTGCTTGCGAATCTTGGACGAGTTTTCTATATTAAAAATTCATTGCTGCCTGTTCATCCCCGCGGCGGACAGGAACGACGCGATCAGGCCGGGCGCCTTCCATTCAACGGAGTTCTGCTTTGAAAAAAAACTCTCATCCTTTTCAAGCGCTGGGGGTATTCCTTGCCCTCATCGCCCTGTGCCTCCTCTTCTCCATCGCCTCGTCCCACTTTCTGACGACAGAAAATATTTTCAGCGTGATTAGGAGCTTTTCCTTTGTGGCCATCATCGCCCTGGGTGAAACCCTTACCATTCTCACCGGTGGCATCGATCTGTCCGTCGGCTCCCTGCTCGGGTTTTGCGGCTGCGTCTCCGCACTGGCCATGAACAGCCAGTGGGCCTGGCCCGTCGCTGTGCTCGCCGGCCTGCTGGCCGGCGCTGTTCTCGGATTCTGCAACGGCCAGATGATCACCCGGCTGAAACTGCCGCCCTTTATCGTGACCCTGGGCATGTACAGCATGGCCAGAGGACTGACTTTTGTCATCACCCGCGGCTGGCCGGTTTCCAATCTCCCACAGGGATTTATGACGCTTGGACAGGGATACTGGTGGATCGTGCCGCTGCCGGTGATCTTTATGATTCTCGCCGGCCTGACCGCCGGCGTCTTTCTCAATCACACAGCCACCGGACGCTATCTTTTTGCCATCGGCGGCAACGA
Source organism: Candidatus Zhuqueibacterota bacterium (assembly GCA_022706175.1). Next base: position 4,608 of record JAKJDB010000274.1, read on the forward strand.
GACCGCCGCCTCGCTCTCCGGCATTCCGGTGGACCGCATCAAAGTGCTGGTGTACACCCTCTCGGGCGTGGCTTCCGCCGTGGCCGGCATTCTGCTGATCTCCCGATTAGGCGTCGCACAGCCCACTTCGGGCGTGGGCTATGAACTGGACGCCATCGCGGCTTCGGTGATCGGCGGCACCAGCCTGATGGGCGGCCGCGGCGGCATCCTGCTGAC
>JAKJDB010000275.1 GCA_022706175.1 Candidatus Zhuqueibacterota bacterium
CCGCCTGGTCAAAGGCAAATGCGGTTTCCAGATCGCAATTGGATCCGGCAGCGCGCATAACAAGTATTCTGGGCTTCTTCAAACAGATATTCCTTTTCTTTCCTGATCTGATTCCGATGCCCCGGCCGGCTACCAGCGCAGGGTGTTTTGCCAGGAGCTTTTCAAATTCGACAGGGTTTCCTCAACCAACCGCTCTCCCTGCACGCCGTCGATAAGCACTCGGGGAGCCGCGGTCACGTGCCCCAGCAGGCCGATGGGTATCGCCTGAAGCGCGGCGCAGAACGCCGCCTCTTTATCCGGCTGCACCTCGACCACCAGCCGGCTGTTGGATTCGGAGAACAAAAGCACGTCGTCGCGAACCACGTCCGCCGTACGCGGCACGGCGGCCAGAGAGACGGACAGACCCAATCCGCCGCTGAACGCCATCTCCGCCAGCGCCACCGCCAACCCGCCTTCCGAACAGTCGTGGCAGGAGGCCACCAGGCCGGCGGCCATGGCGCTATGCAACGCCGAATAAAGACGGCGCGCCGATTCCGCGTCTACCTGCGGCACTCGGCTGCTGCTCGCGTTCATCACTTCATAATAGTGCGATCCCCCGCACTCGGCCCTGGTCAGGCCGACCACATAGAGCAGGTTGCCCGCCTTTTTCAAATCCATGGTGACCGCCTGGCGGCAGTCCTCCATTATAGAGATCGCAGAGATCAACAGCGTGGGCGGAATGGCGATGCTGTCTCCGGTTTCGGTTTTATACTCATTGTTGAGGCTGTCCTTGCCGGAAATGAACGGCGTGCGGAAAACACGCGCCACATCGTAGCAGGCTTGCATGGCGCGCATCAGACCGCCCAGTCGGTCGGGCTTGTCGGTGCTGCCCCAGCAGAAATTGTCCAACAACGCGGTAGCCTCCAGAGAGCCGCCCACCGCGATGACGTTGCGGATCGCCTCGTCGATGGAGGAAGCGGCCATCCAATACGGATCGATCAGACCGTACTTGGGATTCAGGCCGTTGGCCAGGATCACCGCCTTGTAAGAATCCATTCTGGGCCGCGTCACCGAGGCGTCGGACGGTCCCTGCTGATCCACGCCCACCAACGGTTTGACGACGCTGCCTCCCTGCACCTCATGATCGTATTGACGGATCACCCATTCCTTGCTGCAGACGTTGGGCGCAGCTAAAATTTTATGCAGCACCGGCGTCAGATCGGTCAGGCGCTCCGGCTCTCTTTCCACTATCACCGGCTTTTCATAAACCGCCTGGCGCACGACCTCAGGCATGCCGTCGTGGAGAAACGCCATGTCCAGCTCGCCCACAACGGCCGAGTGGTAGGTCAATCGGATTTTGTGATCATTCGTGGTGCGGCCGATGACCGTGGCCTCCACATCCTCGCCGGCGAACAGGGCCAAGGTCGCGTCGACATGTTCGGGCGGCACAAAGATCACCATGCGTTCCTGGGCTTCAGAGATCCAGATCTCCATATAAGAGAGACCATGATACTTGAGCGGCACTTTTTCCAGGTACACCTCTGCGCCTGTGGTCTTGGCCAATTCGCCGATGGCAGAGGAGAGACCGCCGGCGCCGCAATCGGTGATGGCGCGATAATAGCCCCGGTCGCGCGCCTGCATCAGGGTGTCCACCAATTTTTTCTCGACAATCGGATTGCCGATCTGCACCGCACCGCTCCAGGTGCCCTCGCTCTCTGTGTGCAATTCGCCCGAGGAGGCGGTAGCGCCGTGAATGCCATCGCGTCCGGTGCGGCCGCCGACGACGATGATGGCATCACCCGGTTCCACGGTTTTCTCACACAGGTTCCTGGGCAGCAAACCCACGTTGCCGCAATAGACCAGCGGGTTGCCGATATAACGCTCGTCAAAAAACAGGGCGCCGTTGGAGGTGGGAATGCCCATGCGGTTGCCGTAATCGCGTACGCCGGCGACCACGCCCTGCATCACCCGCTTGGGATGCAGCACGCCCTTGGGCAGATCCTTCATGGCCAAATCCACCGGGCCGAAGCAAAATACATCGGTGTTGATGATCGGCTTGGCGCCCAGGCCGGTGCCCAACGGATCGCGGATCACGCCGCCGATGCCGGTGTTGGCGCCGCCATAGGGCTCCATGGCAGAGGGATGATTATGGGTCTCTACTTTAAAACAAATATTATAATCATCGTCAAACCGGATCACACCGGCGTTGTCTTTGAAAACCGACACGCACCAGGGCAGATCCAGCTCTCGGGTGACCTGGAAGATGGTCTGCTTGAGTGGATTGCGGATCACACGGCCATCGAACTCTACCAGGCCGGTGAGAGTTTTGTGGCTGCAGTGCTCAGACCAGGTTTGGGCGATCATCTCCAGCTCGATGTCCGTGGGATCCCGCTGCAGAGAGCGAAAATGCTCCTGGATGGCGTGCATCTCCGCTGCATTGAGAAAGAGATCGCGCTCTCGGCTGAGCTGCTGCAACTGCTTCTCGTCCGCGTCGCGCAGGGGAATGACGATCAATTGGAAAACCGGGTCCTCCATGGCGAAGAAAAGCTTTTCACCCGGCTGCATGATGTGCTGCACCACTTTGTTGACCAGCAGCTTTTGCCCTATCAGCTCCTTGTCGCCGTCAGAAAGGGCGCCGAAAAACTCGAACCGTTTGGCGGTTTTAGCCTCAGCTACCGAGGAAATGCCCAGATCACGAATGCCCTTCAGAGCGGTCTCAGCCACCAGATCCGTCACTCCGCGGTTAAAAGTCACCTCAACGGACCAGCAGGGCTGGTCCTCGTGGGACTGCAGCGGTTGATCGATCCGGTACTGCTGCGTCACCAGATCCGCCAGCAACGATTTGGCGATCCTGGTTTTCTCCTCCTCCTGCAGGGCACCGAAAAGATAATACACCTGATAGACCTTGACCCGGGTTACTCCGGTAACGCCCAAATCTCTGGCGCCGGAAAGAATGCCTTTTGCTTCAGAGTCCTGAAAGTCGGCCGACAGGCCCAATTCGATTCGCGTGATCACATTGGCTCCTTGAATGTATCAAATATAGTTTAAATATATTTGCCAGTAAATGCAAGGGAAATCATGGTCATGGCCTCGAGCTCCCCACCAGGATGAAGGGCCGGCGTGTCACTAAAAAGTGCCCCTATGCATTCAAAGCTTGACTTTTTCCCCTCAAGGTTTTAAATTAGCCAAAAGCAAAAATCAACCTTCATGTTCAATTATTGTTTTTATTATAATTAAACGGAGCGCCTGCATTGCAGACCAAAGAGAACACACGAACAGCTGCCTGCAAATCAGCGCGAAAATTTATTTATTTTGTGAGCAGCATCATCTTCTTTTTCACCATCGTACCACTTTCCGCCGCCACGCCATTTGAACCGCTCTCATTCAGCAGCCATTTGCTGGATGATTATATCCACATGATCAAATTCACCAGCCTGCTCAAGATCGAAACGCCCATGATCACCGGACCGGATTCCAGCAGTCTGGAACCCTACCTGGGCTTGGCTGAAGATCAAATCGACAGCGAAAAGAACGGTCCGATCAGCCGCATGCAAAGCCTGCTGCTGAGCTGGAACAAAAATCTGCCGCTTAAAGTCTCCGGTCATTACGATAAAGCCACCTCCATGTCCGTCACCCTGTACAAGCTGGTGAATGATTGCGGATATGACGGCAGTTTTATCGATCGCGAGACCGCGCATCATCTGCTGGCCATGGAGTACAACTGGCCGGTATCCAAAAAGGAATCCAGCCTAGTGGCCCAGGTGTTGAACGAAGCGGTTAAATTTCTCGGCCTGCGCTACCGGCTCGGCGGCAGCGGCATCAAGTACATCGACTGCGGCATGTTCACCCGCATGGCTATGATCAGCGCCGGCATTGCCGAAAAAGTGTTCAATCGGACTGCGGCCATGCAATACCGGTATGCCGAACAGGGCGACATGGGCCTGTTCCTGCGCCCTGCAGGCGAACCACCCCAACCAGGGGATCTGGTCTTTTTTAACTGGCGCACTCGATTTCAAAAACGGCGATACAAGGGTATCACCCATGTGGGCTTTTTCCTCGGCCAGGTGGGCGACCGTCTGCTGGTGCTGGAGGCCGCTTCACGCGGTGAACGGCGCGTGACCATCAAGGACCGCAGCGATTCCATCAGTCGCATCGCCGGCTATGCCCAGATCGTCGGCGCACCCGCAGGAGTGGATATCTTTGATTATATCAATATGGCGGCAGAGGACCTGGAAAACCTGATGGTGCCTAAATTAGGGGGCGACTAGGGGAAAAGACAGTCTCCTGTTCCGCTCGGTGCACACAGAACAGGAAATCATTTCAAATGCCGGATCCAGCCAGGATCCGGCATTTTTTTTGAGTGGCCGGCGCAGGATGAAAACCGACGCCGCAGAAACGCAAGGAGACCGCTGATCAGGACTCGCGGATCATAGTATTTCACAGGCAGGCAGAGCTCAAAGGCACAAAGAAGGAGGAAAAGTCGGCTCCCTTTATTTTATCAGCACCATTTTCTGCCTCTGCACGCCCTCGCCAAATTTCAGCACCGCCCAGTACAATCCCGTGTCCACGGCCCTCCCAGATCCATCGCTGCCGTCCCAGATCACTTGATGTGAGCCGGCTGCTACGTTTTGATCCAATAAGGCGGCCACAGTCTGTCCGAGAAGATTTATCACCGTGAGCCTGGCCCGTCCCTGCGCCGCGGTGGTAAAAGATAGTGTCGTGCTGTTGTTGAACGGATTGGGGTAATTAGCAGCGAGATGAAATTCCTTCGGCAGTCCTTTTGCCGGTTGGAAGGAGACCGCCGCGCGGCGGTTGACCGCTACGATGGCATCCAGAT
>JAKJDB010000276.1 GCA_022706175.1 Candidatus Zhuqueibacterota bacterium
TGTTGTTAGCGTTTTCGACCGCCATTCTGTTGTCTCTGGCCTATGCTCCACTGCGAACCGGCTTTTTCGCCTACGTGGGATTGATTCCTTTTTTTTATCTGCTGGAATCGTCCAGAGGCCGAAGCGAGACCATACGCTGGAGCTATTTTACCGGTTTCTGTTATGCCCTTGGCACGCTCTACTGGATAGGCTGGGTCACCTTTCCGGGCATGATCGGAACTCTTCTGGTTTGGCCGCTCTATATCGTGCTGTATGGAGTGCTCCATGTCCGCTTGCGGCGCATTTTTGCCTTCGCCGCCTGGCTATTTCTTCCCTTCGTCTGGGTTGCTATAGAATACCTGCAGTCGTTGAGCGAGTTGGCCTTTCCGTGGAATTACATCGGCTACACCCAATCCTATTTCCTGCCGCTCGTCCAGTATGTCGAATACACTTCGGTTCTTGGGGTGAGCTTTTGGATTCTGCTCATCAACAGTGTGGGATTTCTGGCACTCAGCCATAAGGCGGGCCGGAGAAGATATCTGGTGTTGATGCTCCTGCTTTTTATCTTGCCGCTGGTGCAGGGCCTGTGGTCTTTGCACCATGAGCCGGCAGGAGAGCAGGTCACCGCATCTCTGTTGCAGGGCAATATGGATCCGTTTGAGAAATGGGCGGACGATGAAGAAAAAAACATGCTTTTGTATGAAGGGCTGATGGAGAAAGCGCGGCAGCAACGGCCGGAAATGTATATCTGGCCCGAGACCGCCACGCCTTTTTATCTGCAGTATGAGCCGGGTTATCTCGAGCGGATGCATCAGCTGGTGGATTCCAGCCGCGCTCCGATCCTGACCGGATCCGTGGATGCCGAGCACCATACCGACGGCAGTTACAAGTATTTTAACGCCGCGCTTTTTTTCACCGGCCGGGACAGTCTTATCCAGCGTTATGCCAAGATCAAGCTGGTGCCGTTCTCCGAAAGAGTGCCTTACCGCGACTATTTTCCTTTCAGGCAGATCAAGGCGCTTCTCTATGATCTCGTCTGGGGTATCGGCGATTACACTCCGGGCGACGAGTACACGCTTTTTCACTTTACCAGGCCTGCCGGGGTTTGTCAATTTGCCGTGCCGATCTGCTATGAATCGGCTTTTCCCGCCGTCGTCCGCACTTTTTGCCGCAATGGCGCTGATTTTCTCGTGGTCATCACCAACGACGCCTGGTTCGGCAGAACCTCCGGGCCTTATCAGCACGCGCGCATCGCGGTCTTCCGCGCCATCGAGAACCGAATCGGCATTGCCCGATGCGCCAACACCGGAATCAGCTGTTTTATCGATCCCTGCGGCAGGGTGAGCCAGACCACCGCTCTCGATCAAAAGGTCGTTCTTACTGGAAACGTGGTTCTTCGTCATCGAACCACCTGGTACACGCGCCACGGCGATCTGTTCGCCTGGCTCTGTGTGCTCATCTCTGCCACCGTCTTGATCGCTTCCATGGTCACTAAAACTAACAAGTAAAAGGGAACTTGTGCGACGGCGGATCGTTTTTAAACTTGAAGTGTATGCCTTTTTCTTCGTACTTTGTTGTGCCTTTGCTGCGGAGAAAGAGGCGCCGACCAACCTGCAGATCATTGAATCTCAGGTGGCCGATCTGCTGGCTCAAGCTGGTGCGGACATTGTACCGGACAGCGGTTGCGGACTGATTGTTGACTCGGCGGTTCCCGGTCATCCGTTGAACGCCCTGGTGAAGAAACAGGCGTTCCAGTGGGCCAGGTCCGCCGGTTTTGCAACGGTGTATGAAGGTGTGCCGCTTCAGGCGGATTCATTGCACCATTACACCCTGACCTTCATGCCGGTCCGGGTGAACGTACAGTATCAGACCACCGCAGAGGATCGAACGCTTTTACAACGCCTGATCACTACCGAGCTCTTGATCACGCTTCTAACGCCTGTACGCCAAGTTGTTATGTCTGAGAACAAACGAGCGTTCTTTCAAGACCAGATCGCGGCGCGAAACTTTGCACAGCTGGAGACGCCGGAGCTCGCTTTCACACAAGGGGAAAAACCCAAACAGGATAAGGCGTTGTCCTGGTTGGAACCGTTGCTGGTGGCAGTCGTCACCGGCGGTATTGTGTACAGCTTTTATTCATTCAGAAGCAAATGACAACAGGAATGTTATGAGAAAGTGGTGTCTTGTTTTCGGATTCGCAGTGATCTTGCCGGCGATGTTCATGATTCAGTCCTGCAGTTCTAAAAAGATCAAGGCGAATCTTTCGATGACCGAACGTATGCAGTTGGCGGACGATTATTTTGCTAAAAAAAGATATCTCGATGCCCGTGATCAATATCGCATATTGACCTTGAGCTACAGTGGAAGCCGGTTGGCGGACAAAGCTCAGTTCTATCTTGCCGAATGTCATTTCTTTACCAAGGAGTACATCCTTTCGGCCAGCGAATATGAGCGTCTGATTAAAATGTATCCCAACTCGGAATACGTGGATGACGCCAAGTATAAACTCGGCTATTCCTATTTCAAAATGTCCCCCAAATACTCGCTGGATCAAGAGTACACTCTCAAGGCCATTCGGGAATTTCAGGAGTTTCTAGAAGAGTACCGCACCAGCGATTTGACCCCGGTTGTGGAAAAGCAACTTGCCGAGTGCCGCAACAAACTGGCGCAAAAGCAGTATAGCTCCGCGGAAATCTATTACAAGATGAAATACTGGGATGCCGCCATCATCTATTTTAATATGGTATTGGACCAGTATTTCGATTCCCAGTACGCCCCCAAGGCCCAGTTTTATCTGGCGGAATCCTATCGCAACCTGCGAAAATATGAGGAGGCGGCCGCTGAATACGACCGGTTTATCGAAAAATTCCCCAAGCATGAGTGGGCCGATAAAGCCAAAGCGCAGTCCAAAAACGTCAAGGCCCTGCGATCCCGCGCTACGCCTGTCGCAGAAAAACCGGCGGAAAACCGCTAGCTGCGGATGAACCAAGAACGGACGACATTTCCTTTCATCCCCGACGTAAAGGATTCGCGCATCGGCCTTTTTGGCGGCTCCTTTGATCCCATCCATATGGCCCATCTTCTTTTAGCTGAAACTGTGCGAGCCGAATTAAACCTCGATCGTATTCTGTTCATGCCTGCGTTCGTGGCCCCGCACAAGCAAACACGGACCGCCACAGAGGGATTCCACCGGCTGCAAATGATCCGGCTGGCTATTGAGGATAATCCTTATTTCTCCGTCTGCGACTATGAGCTGGCAAAATCCGACATCTCTTACACCGTCGACACGCTCGAGTACCTGCAACGGATCGGCCGTTTTGACCGCAGTCAGTTGCATCTGCTCATCGGTGCAGACAATTTGAAGGGTTTTCATACCTGGAAAGATCCCCAGCGCATCGTGAGGCTTGCTCAAGTGGTGGTGGTGAACCGACCCGAATACGAGGAGAACGATCTCCCTGCCACACGCTATGGACCGTTTCTTTCGGTCTCGATTCCGATGATGGCCCTCTCCGCCTCTGAAATCCGCAGGCGCGTGGCGGACGGTCAGAGCATCCGCTATTGGACGCCCGGAGCTGTGGAAAAGTATATCGCGGATCATCGGCTCTATAGGGATTGAGACTATGATGCACAGGCCTTCGATCGCTCAAGTCTGCTCCTCACGCTCCTGGGGCGGCATGGAGATGCATGTCCTCTTTCTATCCAACCAGCTCCGGCAAGCCGGGTTGAACGTTGCAGTCTGGTGCGCACCGGACAGTGAGCTCTCTCGCCATGCGGTGCGCAGCGATCTATCCATTTTCAATTTTGAACCCGGGGGATATGTCAATCCAAAAGCAGTGTTCAAAACCTGCGCGCAGCTGAAAAAAGAACCGCCGGATCTGCTTCATGTGCATTTCGGCAAAGACCTGTGGACGTTGATACCGGCTCTGCAGAGCGCTGGAAGAATTCCCATTGTTTTCACCAAGCACATCGGCACGCAAAAACCCAAACGTGATCCTGTGCACCGCTATCTGTACCGGCATGTCTGCCGCCTGATCGCCGTCTCGCAGGTGATTGCCAAGAACTTGCTGGAAACCCATCCGGTGCGGGAGGAACAGATTGAGATCATCCATCATGGCGTTGATGTCGCCCATTTTCAGGATCCAGGGACCTGGCGTGTTTCAGTACGCCGTGAGTGGGGGGTCAGCGACGATCAGTTTTTAATCGGCACCATCGGCCGGCTGCAGGACGGCAAGGGGCACCTGGAATTCCTCGATATGGCGGCGGAGATACGGCAACGGTTTCCGTTCACCCGTTTTGTGATCGTGGGAGAGCCCACCCGCGGCGAGGCATATCGCGCCCAGCCCATTTACGATAAAATCAACGCATTGCGATTACAGGATTCAGTGTTATTGCCTGGATTTCGGACCGATATCCCTGCGGTGTTCGCTGCGCTGGACCTGTTCGCTTTTCCATCCCGCGCAGAGGCCTTTGGTTTGGTGCTGATCGAGGCTATGGCGGCCGGCAAACCGGTGATCTCTACGCGTTGCGATGGAGTGCTGGACATTATCCGCCATGAGGAGAACGGTCTGCTTTTCGATGCCAACCAGATGCAATCCTTTATCCAGGCTGTGCAGAATATGTTGGAACAGCCCGACCTGCGTGCACGGCTGGCCCGACAGGCGTTGCAGACCGCTGTGGAGCAATTCAGCTGTGAGAGATTTCTCTCCCGGATCATGGACCTGTACGACAGATGTCTGGCACAGGATTAATTTCTGTTTCCCCGCATGTTTTTTTTAAGTATATTGGAGGGAGGGGGCCCCATGGCTGTTGGTCCACCCTTACGATGAGCC
>JAKJDB010000277.1 GCA_022706175.1 Candidatus Zhuqueibacterota bacterium
GCGGTGCAGTGCATGGTGAATTTCGCTGGTCGCTGAATCAGGTGGCCTGGAACAGCCTTGCCGCCGTGCAGACCGTCGATGGCCTGTGGAAATCCACGGAAGCGGTGAAAAAGGCAGAGGGCAGCCGGATCTATTATCGACTGCTGCTGACCGGAACCGGCGGCAAAGAGTTGATGAGTGATTTGATGCAGGTGAACATCCTGTCCCGGCCGGACCTGTACGCCGATGGATCATCGCTGACGCTTTCAGGCGCAGAGCAGATTTTCCTGTCGATCACGATCAAGAACACCGGCAGCACGGCTGCCGGAACGTTCTCCGTAGCCCTGTACCAGGGTGAGGAGCAGATGAACTGGACGTCGATGGGCGCGCCGGTCACGGTGAAAGGGATCGCCGCCCAATCCGATACCACCCTCTCTTTTCCCTGGCCCTCTGGTCGGGCCGGTCGTCAGACGGTTTGGATTCAAAGCGATGCACTGGCGCAGGTGGAAGAGACCAATGAGACCAACAACATCACCAAGGCGTTGCTGCGGATAGCAGTGCCCGGCCAGGGCACAGCCGGCATGGTGGTATCCGATCAAGCGGATATGTTTGTCGAGTTGCCTTCCGCCGCAGTTGCTTCGGCCAACCTGTTGACCCTGGGCCGGCGCTGGAATCAGAGCCTGCGCCAGGGCGCCGAACGCTCCAGCCTGACGCCGTTGGCCGCCGGCGGTCTGACCACTGCCACTGCTTTTTTCTTCACCCTCAGCGATACCACCCTTGCGCTGAAAAAGGAGAGCACGGTCGGCGTGTATTATCAACGCGACGATACGACCACCCAGCGTTTTCTCAATATGGATGGCGTTCGTCTCTATGCCTGGAATGAAGAGTCAGCCACCTGGTCCGGCCTGGCCACCACTCTGGACCGGGCGAAAGGATTGGCCAGTGCCAAACTGCCCATTTCACGGACCTGCTTTGCTCTGATGGGCAGCGCCGATGACTCTGGTCCATCCGTTCAGGTAAATGTGGTCGGACAAAACTTTGTCTCCGGCGATGTGGTTGGCAAACAGCCGGTGTTTACGATTTTTCTGCAAGACTCCAGCGGTTTGGATCTCTCGGCTGCACCGGTGAGCCTTTCGTTGGACCAGCAGCCGGTGGCAGTCGAACGGATGGCCGTAACCCAGGATCAGGAGACACGCCGTTCGCTGGTGGTCACCTATGCGCCCGAATTATCCGCCGGAGATCATTCCCTTCACATCAGCGCCAAGGATGTGAACGGCAATGTCTCCACTCTGGAAGTGACGTGCAGAGTGGCCGGCGTCTTTGAAGTGACCTCACTGGCCAATCATCCCAATCCCTTTGTACGGGAAACGACGGTGGCCTTTTTTCTTCAAGACACTGCGGAGGAGGTCGATCTTTCCTTTTACACCGTATCCGGCCGGCGGATCCGCGGCGAGAAACTGTTCGGCGTGACCGGCTATGTGGAATGGGATTGGGATGGCAGAGATGAAGACGGCCGTGAGTTGGCAAACGGCGTCTACTACCTGAAATTCGTCGCACGCTCCGGCGATAAAAAAATAGAACGAATCGAAAAATTGGCCAAACTGGAATAGACGGAACGGAAAGGATTTTTGCATGGCGCGAGACGTTCATCATCCCCTTCACAGCGCATGGAGACAGGCACTTCTTCTGCTCTTGGTCTGCGTATCGATCGGCATCAGCGGTGAGTATGCTGCGGATTTTTTGTCCATCGGCGTCGGCAGCCGGGCCATGTCCATGGGGAGCGCTTTTGTGGCCATGGCGGACGATCCCAGTATGGCTTATTGGAATCCCGCCGGCATGACTCCGCAACAACGCATCCGTCTGCAGTTGGAACATGTGCCCATGTTTTCCAATTTGGCGCAGTACAACTCGGCCCATGCCGTGCTGGCGCTTTCGCAGAATATGGCGTTCGCCATCGGCTGGATTCGGCTGGGTGTGGATGAAATACCGCGCTATGGCGCCTTGCAGGGCAGCCGCTATGAGCGATTGACCCAGGGGCACTATCGCTCCACCGGTGAGGCGGAGGGATATTTCGGCGATCAGGAAAATGCCGTGATGATCTCTTTTTGCCGGTCGGTGATGTTCGACCTGCACATTGGCGATGCGTTTACTCCTCTGGTTTTGCCGGTGCAGCTCTCCTTCGGTGTGACGGGCAAATACATTCACCACAAGCTCGATGAGGCCACCGGCACTGGTCAGGGATTGGATGCAGGGGTTCTGGCCCGGTTTGTTTCCAACCAGGTGGTGCAGGGTGAACCGGTCCGATGGCTGGGCATAGGGTTGTCGGCGCGAAATCTCAGCAACACCAATATCGTCTGGGATACGCCGTCGCAACACAAGGATGTGGCGGATCGTGCTCTGCGACTGGGAGCGGCTGCCTCCTATCATGCCTCAGCGCTGGCCGCTCGGGTGACGTTGACCTTTGATCAGGAGCTCGGCGATGGACGCGACGTTTTTACCGGTGCAGAAATCCGTTTTTTTGAACGCCTGGCTCTGCGCGGCGGCTATGCACATGACCATATGACCGCCGGCGCAGGTCTGCGGTTGTTCAGCCTGTCGTTGGACTATGCCTTTGTGGCCGGGGATCTGGCCAACACCCATCGCATCTCCGCCGCTTTTGGATTGTGAGAAAGAGAGGGCGAACCGCCCTCTCTTCCATCCCGCTAAAAACTCTGCTTGCGTATTTTGCCGTTAAACCCTATCTTTATTGAAACCTGCCGACACTTTTCATACAAACTAACGGGATCTATGATGTCAATTCGCGCAAGATTGTTTTTTCTGGCCTGTTCCGGCCTTTTCATTTTTACCTGCAGCAGCAAGATTCATCTCCCCGGACCGGTGAAAGAGGGCACCTTGTTGCCCAACCGCTGGCTGCTGAGTCCGGTTGGGGCGCAACTGGCCCTGGGGGATCTGCCATTGAACATGGCCCTTTCTCCCAGAGGAGATCTTTTGGCGGTGAACAACAACGGTTTCAGCCGCCACTTTATTACCATCATCGATCCGGCACGGGATCGGGTGATTCAAGAACTGGATTTCAGCAAAGGCTTTTATGGATTAACGTTCAGTCCCGATGGCCGGGATCTTTATGCCTCCGGCGGAGCGGACGACAAGATTCTGCATTGGCGCCGGGCGGGCGATCGCTTGGAGGCCGCAGAACCTATCAGCCTGGAAAAATCGGATACACACAAGCTCTTTCTCGCCGGACTGGCGGTGAGCCATGACGGCCGGACGCTCTATGTGGCTGAAAACAAGAACGACAGCGTGGCGTTGGTGGACTTGACAAAGGCTGAGCTCATCGGGCGTATAGCGGTGGGATCCTTTCCCTACGACGTTCGTGTCGCTGACAGCATGGGCAAAGGGTATGTGAGCCTGTGGGGCGATTCCAAGGTTGCCGTGATCGATCTGGCGAAACGAACGTTGCTCGGCCGGATCGCAGTCGGTGATCACCCCAACGCCATGTTGTTGACCGCTGATCAGCACCGTCTCTTTGTCGCCTGCGCCAACACCGACCAGGTCACGGTTATCGATGTGGCCACAGACCGGGTGCTCGAGCAGATCTCGCTGCGTCCCTACGATCTGGCGCCCTTTGGCAGCACGCCCAACGGTCTGGCGTTATCGGCTGATGAACGCATCCTGTTCGTTGCCAACGCTACCAATAACGATGTGGCGGTTGTCGAACTGGCCGCAGCCGGTTCCCGCGTAGCCGGCGTGATTCCAACGGGTTGGTATCCGACCGCGGTCTGTGTGCATGATAATAAACTGTACGTTGCCAACGGCAAGGGCTTAACCTCCAAGGCCAATCCCCATGCGGCGGGGCCCTATGGCGGCCGTAAAAACAACGAAGAATACATCGGTGGGCTGTTCAACGGCACGCTGTCGATCCTGCCTATTCCGGATGCCCGGCAGTTGGACGCCTATACGCGCATGGTGTATCGCAACAACGGATTTGTGGAAACGCAAAAGCGGCTGGCGGAAAAGAAAAGCGAGGTCGCCGCGCAAGCGGTGCCGCGCCGCCGCGGCGAGCCCTCTCTGATCAAGCACGTGATCTATATCATCAAGGAAAATCGGACGTATGATCAGGTTTTCGGCGATCTGCCCCAGGGCAACGGCGATCCAGAGCTGTGCATTTTCGGCCGGACGATCACGCCCAATCACCATGCGTTGGCGGAGACGTTTGTGTTGCTGGATAATTTTTTCGTGGACGCAGAAGTCAGCGCCGACGGCCACGAATGGAGCACCGGCGCCATTGCCACGGATTTTGTCGAAAAAACCTGGCCTACCTCTTACAGCGGTCGTGGTCTGCCGTATCCTTCGGAGGGCAGTTTCTCCATCGCGTTTCCCACCAACGGCTATATCTGGGATGCTGTGGCGTACGCCGGCTTGAGCTATCGCAGCTACGGCGAGTTCATCGATATAAGCGGTGACTCGCTGATCGCGCGGCATCCCGCGTTGGTCGGGCACTTTGCTCACCATTTTCGCAGCTGGGATTTGGATTATCCCGACACGCTGCGAGCTGCTGCGTTTATAGAAGAGCTGAGTCGGTTTGAAGCGAATGGGGAGATGCCGCAGTTTATCATTCTCCGTTTGCCCAACGACCACACCGTCGGCACCATGCCGGGCAAGTTATCGCCGCGCGCCATGGTGGCGGACAACGACCTGGCCTTGGGTAGAGTGGTGGAGGCAGTCACGCGCAGTCGATTCTGGCAGACCACCGCGATTTTTGTGCTTGAAGACGATGCCCAGAACGGCCCGGATCATGTGGATGCCCATCGCTCCCCGGCTCTGCTGA
>JAKJDB010000278.1 GCA_022706175.1 Candidatus Zhuqueibacterota bacterium
GTATATGGCCGAGTACGCCCGCCTGCACGGAGTGAACTCGAACGTGGACTGGTCTCCGTCTCGGGCAAAATTACAGATTGAGATCAAGGCGAAAATGCCCCTCGTCGTTTTGACCAGTTTGACCTCCAGCGGCCATTATGTCGCTGCGGTGGGCTATGATCAGGAAGCGACGTCGGTGATTTTCAATGATCCCTGGGGCAATAAGAACTATGCCTATCCCAGCTTCCTCGGCGCCGGCGCCATCTATGACTGGCCCGGTTTTAACAACGGCCACGCCGGTTTGGAGATCGTGCACTGCTTTATCTATTTCCGCAGCCGGCGGTCAGATCTCAGTGTGCAAGGGCTGGCCAAGGCCGATACGCTGAGGGTGGATGAGAACAGCGCGGTCTCGGTCACGATTCGCAACACCGGCATGATCGCCAGCGCCGAATGTCCGCTGCGCCTGGTGCTTTCCACCAACGCCTATTACGACTCCACGGACCTGCGCCTGGCGGAATGCACGATCCCGGCGCTGGCCGTGGCAGACACCTATCGCGTGCCGTTGGCCTTTGACCTGCCGGACACGCTGCTCAGCGCGGTGTATGCGCTGGGCGTGCAGGTCGATGCCGACGGCGACAACCTCGAGTTAAGCGAGACCAACAATTTTCAATATACCCGTCTCACGGTCATCGGCCGGCCCAAGCTCTACGGAATGACGCCGGCAGAAGGCGCGGTCATCGCTGAAGAGCGGCCGCTCATCTCCTGTTTTCATCTTGACAAGATCAGCCCGGTTGATCCGCAGCGAGTGAGCATGGTGCTGGACGGCCGGGATGTCTCCGAGCAAGCGGACAAGCAGGCGGCGTTTTCCACCTATCAACCGGCTGAGCCGCTGCAGGCCGGGGAGCACTCGGTGTCGGTGCGAGCGGTCAACCAAGCGGGCTTTGCCAATGAGCGGACCTGGCGGTTTATCCTTTCACCGCAATCCGGTGTGCAGGCGGACCAGCCGACGGCGTCGCCTTTTCTCTTTGCCGCTTATCCGAATCCGTTTAATCTGCAAGCGACGATCCGGGTACAGCTGCCTCATCCCGAGACCGCGGCGGTGGAGATCTATTCTTTAACCGGCGCACGGGTGAAGACGCTCTATCGCGGCGTACTCGCTCAAGGTCAATTCTATTGGAACGGCATGGATGAATCCGGCGGAGCGGTGGGCAGCGGACTCTATCTCTGCCGGCTGCTGACGCCGGGCCGGCGGCACACCATCCGGCTGATGCTGCTCAAATAAGGAGCGATGCCCCCATGATCAACAACATTATTTTTGATTTTGATTCTGTCATCCTTCACGCTGAGGGAGTGGAGCTGATTCTGCAGCAGGCGCTGTTGCGGCTGGATGAAAAAACGCGGCTGCAGTGCACCAGCAAATTGAACCAGATCACTTATCTGGCGGACATCGGCGAGACGCCCATGGCCGAGGCCATGCAGGAACGGTTCGCCCTGGCGCCGGTGTATCGCGAGGATGTTGAGGCCGGAGCAGC
Source organism: Candidatus Zhuqueibacterota bacterium (assembly GCA_022706175.1). Next base: position 1,512 of record JAKJDB010000278.1, read on the forward strand.
TCAGATTCTCGCCGCTCTGAGCCCGAAGGTGTGTGAGACCTTTGCCGCGTTGCGAGCGGCGGGCAAACGTCTCTTTGTTTTTAGTACGGGATCGGATGAATGGGTCCGACCGGTCACCCGGGCGCTGCAGGTGGAAGACGACCATGTGTTCACCAATCAGCTGCTCTATGACGACCAGGGCCGGGTCACCGGCTTTGATGAGAAAAATCCGCTGTTTCTCAGCGTGGGCAAAGGGTATATTGTAGAGCAGCTGAAAAATGACGGGCGTTTGCCCGGCGGCACGGCGGTGGTCGGCAACGGCGCATCGGATCTGGCGATCCGGACAAACGGCAGTGCGCAGATGTTCGTCTATTTCTCCACTCAGCGGGCGCATGAAGAGATACGCCGCCAGGCGGATTTCAGCGTGGATGTTCTCGATCAGATGATGCCGTTGTTTTTTTCCGAAGACGAGCTTTCCCACGAGCGCATGCAGGCGATCTATGCGCAGAATGGATTCGGCAAATCGGCGGGTAAGCCGCATGTTCTGCTTTTGGAGAGCGTGCATGAGAGTGCGGTGAAAAAATTGCAAAACGAAGGCTGGAATCTGCGCCAGGGCAAAGGCGCCTGGCGCAGCGAAAAATTGATCAGCGATGCCGGGGAGGTGCAGGTGCTCGGCATCCGGTCGCAGACGCGGCTGAGCGCCAAAACGATAGCGGGTTTGCCGCGATTATGGGCTATCGGCGCTTTTTGCATCGGCACCAACCAGATCGATCTGCAGGCGGCGGCGGACGCCGGCATTCCGGTGTTCAATGCGCCGTACAGCAACACCCGCAGCGTGGCAGAGTTGGTGGTGGGGGAGATCATCATGCTGCTGCGCCGCATTCCGGAGAAGAGCCGGGCCGCTCATGCCGGGCAATGGCTCAAGAGCGCCGCCGGTTGCGCGGAGATTCGCGGCAAAACCGTGGGCATCATCGGTTACGGCCACATCGGCTCCCAGGTGTCGGTGCTGCTGGAAAATCTGGGCATGTCGGTTCTGTTTCACGACATCGTCGACACATTGCCGCTGGGCAATGCCCGCCGCGCCAACGGGTTGGAAGAGCTGCTGAAGAACGCAGACGTGGTCACCCTGCATGTTCCGGACACGCCGGAGACCCGCCATTTGATGGACGCGTCGCGCATACAAAAAATGAAAAAGGGCGCGGTTCTGATCAACTCGAGCCGCGGTAAAGTGGTGGATTTGGCCGCCTTGCGGACGGCGCTCGATGAGGGCGCGCTCTCGGGCGCAGCCCTGGACGTGTTTCCGGAAGAACCGGATCAACCCCAGGATGTCTTTGTCACTCCGCTGCAGGGAGCGGCCAATGTCATCCTGACCCCGCACATCGGCGGCAGCACGCAGGAGGCGCAGGTCAACATCGCCGACTATGTGAGCGATAAATTGCTCCGCTTCATGCAAACCGGCGCCACCGCCGGGGCGGTCAATTTTCCGGAAGTGGATCTGCCGCGCGTGCCGCACACCCATCGCATCCTGCACGTCCATCGTAACGTGCCCGGCGTGCTGGCCAAGATCAACAGCGTCTTTGCGCGGCGCAACATCAACGTGGCGGGTCAGATGCTGCAAACCAAAGAGCGCATCGGATATCTGATCGTGGATGTGGATCAACAGGTTTCGAATCAGGTGCTGGACCTGATGCAACACATCACCGAAACCATCAAGGTAAGAAAAATCGCGTGAAAGGGGATTGGCGGCGATGGCGACGATCTTTACCACCCGGTTGAACGTGCGCAGCTATGAGCTGGATTCGTTCGGACACGTCAACAATGCGACCTATCTAAATTATCTCGAGTACGCCCGCGGCGACTATCTGCGTCAGCGAGGGTTGTCTTTTGCCGATTTTCACCAATGGGATGCCAGGCCCTACGTGGTCCATGTGGAGATCAGCTATCGAACGTCCTGCCGGGTGCATGATGATTTGGAGATACGGGGATGGATCTCTGCGTGGTCGCGGACGGGATTTGTGATGTCCTACGAGCTGTTCAATCACAGCAGCGGCCGCCTGGCGGCGGCGGCGCAGATGAAATTCGCTTTTGTCAATCAGTCGGAAAAGGTGGTCCGCATTCCGGCGCCGTTCAGGGAAAAAATGCAATGACGCGGGCAACGGCTCAATCGATGCGAAAGGGCGAGTTCCAGTAAAAGCGCGTCAACCCCGCGGCCGTGCCGAACCAGATATAGTCGCCGTCTGGATGAATTGCGCGCACGCGGTTGTCCGGCAGACCATCCTCAATAGTAAAACGTACCCACCGTTGCCGCTCGCGGTCAAATTTCAACACGCCCTGGTCTGTGCCCGCCCACACCGCTGAGGGCGTCGCACGGATTCGATACACGTTCAGCTCCTGGTCGTACAGTCGTCCGGCCCCTTTGATCCATTCATCGGCCGCCAGGTCCAAACCGGCGATGCCATCCTCTCCGCCGAACCATACCTCGTCTTCACACACCGAGACCGCATAGATCCTTTGGCTGCCGGGATCGTCGAGTCCCTGATAAAAACCGCCCGAGTCCGTCGCACTGTCGTAGAGATAGATGCCGTACTCGGTGCCCATCCAGATGGAAGCGCCCTGCCGGTCCAGGTCATAGACCGCCAGGCCGCCGAGATCGCGGTAGGCGATCGTTTGAATGCGCATGGAATCCGTGCCCGTTGTTTTTTTCACCACCCGGGAGACGCCGGCTTCGGTGGCCACCCAGAGATAGTGATCGTCCACCAGCAGGTCGTTGATGCGTTCATCCAGCAGGTGATGGACCTGATGAAAGGAGCGCCACTGATCTTTGTCGCGGTGGTAGAGCACCAGCCCGTTGCGGGTGCCGAACCACACGTGCGGATCGTCGACGGCGATGCTGGTGACGCGGTCGTCGCTGAACCCTGTATGCAGATAGGCCTCGTAATAATACGGCGCATGCCGGTCGATCGCCCATTCGGTCACGCCGGCGCGGCCCGGCTCTTCCTTTTGCACGCCTCCCAGCCAAAAGGCGTCCTGTTCCGGTTCGATGGCGTCCACCGCTGGATTCCACAAACCGTAGGGGTAGAGCTCGAGGCGAAACGTGGCCAGATTCGCCACGCCGGCGCCCAAACCCCAGGTGCCGACATAGAGGTTCTGAAAACGGTCGCGCAGCCAACAGGTCAGTGGAAATTTGCGCAATTTGAAATCGGTGATGGTCCGGTCCAGTTCGCTGTACATATAGCCGTCGGACATGAACAGAAAAGGGGGATCCGGCTCTCGCGGCGCCAGGGCGCCGTGCCATTGAATAGCCGCGCCGGAGGAG
>JAKJDB010000279.1 GCA_022706175.1 Candidatus Zhuqueibacterota bacterium
GAACAGCCGCTCTTCCGGCGGCAGGTTCAGGATGGCGCCGATAAAGGATTTGCGCGAAGGGCCCACCAGAACAGGCGATCCCAGGTTCAGCTGATCAAGCCGGCAAAGCAGCGTCAGGTTATCCTGCTGCCGTTTGCCAAAGCCGATGCCGGGGTCCACCACGATGCGGTCTTCCAGGATGCCCGCAGCCAGGGCGGCCTCTTTCTGTCTGCGCAAAAACGCCCCCACCTCCTGCACCACATCGGTATAATGCGGCTGGCGCTGCATATCGCGCGGCGTGCCCCTCATGTGCATGATGACCAGCCCGGCCTGAGCCTGCGCAACCACCTCCGCCATGCGCGGATCAAAGGTCAGGCCGCTGATGTCATTGACCACACACACGCCTTCAGCCAGCGCCTGCCGGGCGATACCGGACTTGTAGGTGTCCACCGACAGGGGAACAGCGGTTTGCCGGCTGAGCTCGCGGATGACCGGCAGCACCCGCCGCGCCTCTTCGGTCTCATTCACCGGCAAAGAGCCGGGACGTGTGGATTCGCCGCCGATATCGAGAAGATCCGCCCCCTCCTCGATCAGGCGCAGCCCCTGCTCCACAGCCCGATCGATCTGCAGGTATCGGCCGCCGTCGCTGAAAGAGTCCGGCGTGACATTGAGGATGCCCATGATCAAGGTATGATCCAGGCTCAGGCCGCGATCCCGGCACCACCACTTTTTCGTCTCCTCAGCGCACATAGGGCGCGAGCTTTGTTGAATCAGGTCGGGTGAGTTCGAACAACCGGGATCGCGCCACATCGGCAAAGCGATCCTCTAATCCCTTTTTATGGCGAATGCGCAGGCGGTATTCCTCAATCGCCTTGTCGATCTCGCCCCGGCGTTCGTAAATCTGCCCGAGGTAGAGATGGCTGTCCGTGTGGTTGCTCAATCGCACCGCGCGAGTGAACAATTTTTCCGCGTTGTCCAGATCCTCCGACTGATAGTAATAGATGCCGAGGTTGTAATACGCGTCTGCGTTATGTGGATCGATGGTAAAAATTTTATCGTAAATCTCCGCCAGCTTGGCAAAATCCCGGTCCGTGGCGGCCAGCTTGCCCAGAAACATGAGACCATCGATGGAACGCGGATGAATGGTCAGCAAGGCCTGCGCCTCCCGTTCCGCCGCTTTTTGATGATTGCTGGAGAAATACCATTCGGCCAGTCGCAACCGGGCGCTCTCATCGCACGGATTCAGCTGCAGCACATGAAGGAGCATCTCTTCGTCATCCTGAAATCCGATCTCCTTGAACCGCGATGCGTTGAGATAGGCGTACAGGGACAACGCCTCTGCGTCATCCGGATCCAGCGCCAACGCTTTGCGCAGATGCCGGCCGGCCTGGGCCCATTGCTTTTCCGCCAGATAATAGGCGCCCAGCCAACGATAGGTAGCCGCGTCCGGCTGATGGTGACGAATGGTGTTTTCACACACGCGCAAAGCGCAAAGACGTCCCACCGTGTCGCGCAGGCCCTCTTTTTCCCGCCGGAGCGATTGTTTCAACAGCGCGGCGGCGTAAAGATTGCGGACCGGCACCAGCAGCGAGTCCTTGTCAAAGGCCGCTTGAGCGGCACGAACCGCCTCATCGAACTCGGACTGCGCCAGGTAGGCGGACGCCAGGCTGCTGAGCATCACCACCTGCGGATCCGCCGGCGCGGCGGCAGGGGGATCCAACGTTTGATGGAGACAGCGCGCCGCTTCGATGGCCAGCAGACGACCCAGATCAAAACCTCGCTCCCGGGACACCGTAATCTGCGATTTCCTGATCAGGTTCGGCGATTGCACGCGGACAAAGATGTAATCCAGCGTAACCGACTGCCCGTCGCCGCTCAGGGCGGGGAGCACCGCCCAGTCCAAACCGATGCGTTCGGCGTAGCGCTGCAGGTAGGCGATCTCGTTCAGCGAATCGGTGTCCAAGCTCATCCACAGCCAGGAGGCCGGATAAACCAGGTATTCTTTAGCCAAGCCGCGGCGCAGAATGTCGCCGGCCTGGTCCGCGATATGCCAGGCCAACCAGGAGCGTTCTGCACTGAACAACTCCTCCTGCACCGGCAGCACAGCGACGCGAATGCGCGGCCGGGCCGGCCGGGTGAACCAATAGCCGGTCGCAGCCAGAAAAATAAAAAGGGCAATGATACCAAATAAAAATTGGCCGAATCTTGCCCTGGTCATATACTCGGAGGTTTTGCGCAGGACCAGCAACACCAGCAGAACGAAACCAAACGCGCCGAGCAGAATGTAAAAAAAAGGTGTCATGGGACTTGTCATCGCATCGGTTTGCTCTTGGCCTTATGGAAAATGGGGGCCGGCCCTTTGCCGTCTGCGGCTGTTATTTGGCTGATCGTCGTTTCTCGTTGCGCTTGCCCGTTGGAGCCGGCGTGCTCAGAATCTCCTCGATCGCCTGTCCATCGAGCATCTCTTTTTCCAGCAGCGCCTGAGCGACGGCGTGCAGATGGTTGAGGTGATCATGCATCATTCTGATCACATCCTCCAGTGCGTCGGTGATCAGCGATCGGATCTCCTGATCGATGACCTGCGCTGTTTTTTCGCTATAGTCCCGGTGCTGAGCGATCTCACGGCCCAAAAAGATCTCTTCGTGTTTTTCGCCAAAGGTCATCGGGCCCAGCACCTCGCTCATACCCCACTCACAAACCATTTTGCGCGCCAACTCGGTGGCGCGTTTAATGTCATCGCCCGCCCCGGTGGACAGCTCATCGAACACGACGGTCTCGGCAGCGCGGCCGCCCAGCAACCGGCGCAGCGAACCGAGACAATAGGTCTTGCTGTAATTGTGTTTTTCATCGATGGGCAGTGTCTGGGTGAGACCCAGCGCCCGGCCGCGCGGGATGATGGTCACCTTGTGCACCGGATCGGAGCCCGGGGTAAATTTGGAGACCAGGACGTGACCGGCCTCGTGATACGCGGTGATCCGTTTTTCCTCATCAGAGAGGATCAGGCTTTTGCGCTCAGTGCCCATCAGCACCTTGTCCTTGGCCTCTTCGAGATCGCGGCCGTCCACCTGGTTTTTATTCTTGCGCGCGGCCAGCAGCGCGGCCTCGTTGACCATGTTGGCCAGATCGGCGCCGGAAAAGCCCGGCGTGCCTTTAGCCAGAATGGACAGGTCCACGTCTTTGGCCATGGGGATCTTGCGCGTGTGCACTTTGAGGATGCCCTCGCGGCCGCGCACATCCGGAGAGTCGACTACGATCTGGCGATCGAAACGGCCCGGCCGCAGCAAGGCCGAATCGAGCACGTCCGGCCGGTTGGTGGCGGCCACCAGGATCACGCCCTCGTTGAACTCAAAGCCGTCCATCTCCACCAGCAGCTGGTTCAGCGTCTGTTCCCGTTCGTCATGGCCGCCTCCCAGTCCGGCGCCGCGGTGACGGCCGACGGCGTCGAGCTCATCGATAAAGATGATGCAGGGGGCGTTGCGTTTGCCCTGATCGAACAGGTCGCGCACGCGGGAGGCGCCCACGCCGACGAACATTTCGACGAAATCCGCACCGGACATGCTGAAAAAGGGCACGCCCGCCTCGCCGGCCACCGCCTTGGCCAGCAGGGTTTTGCCGGTGCCCGGAGGGCCGAGCAGCAGCGCGCCTTTGGGGATCTTGCCGCCCAGGCGCTGAAATTTTTCCGGCTCTTTCAAGAACTCGATGATTTCGCGCAGCTCGGTCTTGGCCTCATCGGCGCCGGCGACATCGTCAAAAGTGACTTTGGGGAAATTTTCCGTCCACATGCGGGCGCGCGATTTGCCGAAGGAAAAAATATTTTTATTGCCGCCGCCGCCGCCCTGCATCCGGCGCAGGAAGAACATCCAGACGCCAAAGATCACCACCCAGGGGATGATGGTCCAGAACACGCTCCAGAAACTGATGGTGTCTTCCTTGAAGCGCAGGTTGACGTTGTATTCATTCCGCCATTTTTCAATGGTGGCGAAATCCGGTTTGGTCGGCAACGTCAGCTTGAACGTGGTGACGCCGGATTCCGCAATCGATTCCGAGGCCTTGCCGTGCGCAGTCTGTTCCTGCACCAGCAGATCGACCACTTTGCCTTCCTGCATCAACATCATGAAGCGGTTATAATCGATCAGAAGTTCTTTTTGCTTGACGTCGGAAAATTTCTGCGATGCAAACAAAGCAACGAGAAATAGACTCAACCATAAAAAAAACGTCCGCGAGGCCTTGCCCCATTGCGGCGGCTCCGGCCGCCGAGGCGCGTTTTTCTTCGGCAGCCGGTCCCGATCCGTCGGCCGTTGCTCACGCGCAAATCCGGTCTTCTCTTTGTCCTGATCCTGTAAAGCGTTCACGGTCCTTATCCTCACCCGGGTCACCCGCTCTTGGAGCGGCGCCGAACCCGGCGCTTGATGAATCGTTTCCTGAACCCCTTCGCCGGCCGGTCAATCCATCACATAGACGGCCGGCAAGTTCCGCAATATCTGTTTATAATCCAAACCATAACCGATGACAAACTCATCCGGAATCTCGAACCCCACATAGTCCAGCCGGACCTCCACGCGAACGTTCTGCTTTTTGTACAGCAGCGTGGCAAAGCGCAGGGAGGCCGGAGCCAGCTGGCTGAATTTTTCACGCAAAAACTGAATCGACAGCCCGGTGTCGACGATGTCTTCGACCACCAGAATGTGGCGGCCTTTGATCTCCGCGTTGATGTCCTTGAGCATCATCACCTTTCCGGAAGAGAGCTTTTCATCGCCGTAACTCGAGATCTTGATGAAATCCACTTCCAGGTCCAGCTCGATGTGCCGGATCAGATCCGCCAT
>JAKJDB010000280.1 GCA_022706175.1 Candidatus Zhuqueibacterota bacterium
TCGGATTCAGCCTGCCGGTTCCATGCCGGGTGACGGTGAAGGTATACGACATGATGGGACGGGATGTCGCCATGCTCGCGGAACGCTTTTTGACCGCAGGGACGCATCGTCTGGAGTGGAATGCCTCAGGATTTGTGAGCGGCGTGTACTTTTGCAGGATTCAGGCCGGGGAGTACACGGCCGTTCGGAAGATGGTGCTGATGAAGTGAAAAACAACCTCATCCTAAAAACAAGGGGAAAAGCCATGAAACATTTTTCTCTGATCCGCATGATGATTGCGTGCGTGGTGATGATGCTCTGGAGCAGTGCAATCGCTGACAACGGCAATCATTTTGAAAAGAGCTGGTCGGTCGGTTACTCCGTATACAAGGGAGACCAAGGTAAAGGGCTCGTCGCCTTTGCGGGAACCGATATAGACCGGGATGGAAAGAAAGAATTTTTCGTTTTTGACAAAGTGCTCGGCTTCAGTTCATGGGATGCCATACTGTGTTTTGAAGCCGTCGGCGACAACGATTTTATAAAAGTCTGGGAGCAGAAATATATACGGGAAGTCGATGATGAAGGCCACGGAATGGCATTGGCTGATCTGGATGAAGACGGCAATCAGGAACTGCTCGTCTGTGCCGAGGATCGCATCTTTATCTATGAATCGGATGGCACGACCTTTGAATCCGGGGGCGGCTTGCCCAAACAAAAGACTTTGGAATTTTTTCCTGTTCCGGATAATGAGGGCAAAGCCCGCATTCGACAACTTCGAGTGGCCAATCTGGACCAGGATCCTGAAGTAGAACTGTTTATGGGCTATTACGGAAGATCGGGTATATACTGTGCCATCGCTTCCCTGCCGAATAAAGATCTGTCGAATCCTGTCTGGAAAGACGAATTTATCGATCCATTTCTACCCTGGCGAATGGGTGGGTTGACGATCGGCGATTTTGACGGCGATGGCAATATGGAGATGTTTACCAGCAATTTTCAGGACGCCCCCACCACAAGACTTTACGAGAGCAACGGCGCGGATTCCTATGAAATCAAATTTACTACCTTGCCGGAAAATCTGGTGCTGAACCCTACCTTTGATGATGCTTTCGTGAATCCGGTCTTTCACGATTTCGACGGTGACGGTCATTCGGAATTCGTAATGACCGACACGCACGGCAAAGTGTTTGTGATCACCAAGGCCGCATCCAATAATTTTCAGGATTTCGGACCAGCCGCATGGAAATATCTGCTGACCATGCCGGATGTGCAAATGGGCGGATTCGTCCGCAGCGGATTTATGGGTGATCTCGATCAGGACGGCAAAGCCGATATTTATTATAATGATTTCACCGCCAAAGCGGTGCTTGATTTGGAATACCAGGGTGGTCCCGTAGATGAGGCCGGCAGTTGGATCGGATACAAGATCTACACCGGCCATAGTATGTTTTACGGACATGTCTGTCCTGGCGGCGATCTGGACGGCGACGGCAAAGGAGAAATCGTTATTGCCGGAAACGGTCATCCTTCGGCCAATCTTCAAATTATCGAAAACCAGGATGCCACTTTGGTAGAAAGAAAATCGGGTCCGGCCTCCGAATTCGTTCTGCAGCAAAACTATCCCAATCCGTTTAATCCGATGACTGAGATCTCTTATTTTTTACCACATTCGGCGGCGGTTCAGCTCGAAGTGATTTCGGTCCTGGGACAAAGACTGGCGATGTTGGTCGATGCATTTCAGGTGGCGGGCGTTCATCGAATTCGATTTGATGGGAATGCTCTCCCTGCAGGAGTATATCTGTTCCGGCTGACCGCGGATGAATTTACCCAACAGAAAAAAATGCTGTTAATCAAATGAGTGCCAAGTTAAACTGTTCCTTTTCTATTCGGGTGAGTCAGGAAAGCGAATCTTGACAAGGTCCCGAACGTGGTAAAACCCCACGATCGCCCGGGGAAAGATTCCCCGGGCGATCGGTTGGAAGATAGTGAAAAAGGGAGAATGTTCGCGAATTTTATTTATCGGCTAAGTCCGGGTGGCAGGTTTCGCCCGGAATAGGTGGTAACCTACAGCCGGAACAAGTGGCAGGTTTGCCCCGGAATGGGTGGCAGGTTTCGTCCGGATTTTGCAATAAGCACCGCTGTCAGCCGGGCCAGGATGCCCGGACGATGGTTTTCGCCCGGAGAACGGTTCTCCTGAGAAATCAATTATTTTTCATAAAAACACACTTTTCAATATCGGAGGCTGTCGTGCACATCAGGTTTATATTGCTTTTTCTCTGTCTTCCCTGGCTGCTTGTTGCGCAGGATAAAACCTGCTTTCAGACGGCCGGACCCTGGCGGCCTGAGGTTGATTTTCACTCTGATGTGGCGATTGTCTACGGTGTGAACGCCTCTTTTGAGCAAAGGATCGCCGGTTGGCGACAACACGGCTATGGTTTGCATTTCATGACCGGCGTGGCCTGGGGTAATTACGCAGATTATTTTCAGGGGCGCTTTGATGGCCAAACCCATCTGCAGGACGGCCAGGTCGATCAACAGGGCGACATCATCTGGCATGACAAGGGGGTGGTGCCCTATATCGTGCCCTCTTTGGCTTATGTGGCCTATCTGAAGAGTTTGGTCAAAACAGCCATTGACCAGGGAGTGGATGCCGTTCATTTGGAGGAACCCGAGTTCTGGGCCCGCGCAGGCTATAGCGAAGCTTTTCAGAAAGAGTGGCAAGCGTATTACCATGAACCCTGGCAAGCGCCGCACAGCAGCGCGGACGCGGCCTGGCGTTCCTCCAAACTGAAATACCATCTCTATCAGCGGGCGTTGAAGGAAGTCTTTGCCTACGCCAAATCCTATGGCGCCGGCAAGGGCAAGAACATTGCCACATACGTACCCACCCATTCCCTGATCAACTAAGCCAAATGGGGCATTGTCAGCCCGGAGGCCAGTTTGGCCGACATGAGCAATATGGATGGCTATATCGCCCAGGTATGGACAGGAACGGCGCGCAGTCCGGTCTATTATGAGGGCCTCCGTGCTGAACGCACGTTTGAAACCGCTTTTCTTGAATACGGGGCCATGACGGCCATGACGCGGCCCACCGGGCGTCGTGTCTATTTTCTGACGGATCCTATCGAAGATGATCCGGAGCATACCTGGCAGGATTATAAGCACAATTATGAGAGCACATTTACCGCGCAATTGCTCCATCCAACGGTCGCCCATTACGAGGTCATGCCCTGGCCTGATCGTATCTTTTTCGGTTCCTATCAGACAGCAGACGATACGGTGCGCACCGCCATACCCGCCGCATATGCCACCCAGATCATGGTCATGATCAATGTGCTCAACCGCATGCCTGTTGCAGAAGCGCAAATCGACGGCAATCAGAACATCGGCGTGCTGGTGTCCGATGCCATGATGTTTCAACGTTTTCCGGAATTTCCCGACTATAGCGATCCGGATTTGTCCGATTTTTTCGGCATGGCCCTGCCGCTGTTGAAGCTGGGCGTTCCGGTTAAAATCGTGCAAATGGAAAATCTGCCTTTTGCGGAGACTTTAAAAGATATCCAGGTATTGTTGATGACCTACAGCAATATGAAGCCGCTTGATCAAAACTATCATTCGATTCTGACCAAATGGGTGAAGAAGGGCGGCATCCTGATTTATCTGGGTAAAGATCAGGATCCCTTTCAACGTGTGCGCGAGTGGTGGAATCAAAACGACAACCATTTTGCCTCGCCGTCGGCGCATCTGTTCAAATCACTCGGCTTTCATTCTGACAGCGGTTCTGCAAAAATCGGCCGAGGGTTGGTCAGTGTATTGCGTCAAGATCCCAAAGAGCTGGTTATGCAAAGAAACGGATCAGTGGTGCAACGCCTGGTCAGCGATGCCCTTGCCGTCAAGCATTTGCCGCCGATTCAAAAAAAGAACCGGCTGCATTTGCGGCGGGACGTTTATGATGTCGTCGCGGTGATGAAAGAGAGCGTCACGGACTCGATCTATACGGTGCGTGGTCCAGTGATCGATTTGTACGATCCGCAGCTGCCGGTCTTGCCAGAAAAACAGGTCGCGCCGGGTGAGACGGCCCTGTTGTTCAATATGACCCGGTTCACCGCCGTGAACCCCGCCGTGCTGGCCGCTGCGTCCCGCTGTTATGATGAGAAACGCGATCGGCATTCATTCGAATGCACGTTCAAAGGTCCGGCCAAAATCAAAGGCGTCGCGCGCATCTATCTGCCGCATCGTCCGAAATCCGTCAGCTTGACCAAAACGACGGGCCCTGTTGATTTTAAACAGGAGTGGCATGACCCCAGCCATACCTTGCGGCTCTGGTATGATAATGAACCGGACGGCGTCCACGTGACCATCGATTAGGCACGTCAGCATGAAAAAATCTCTTACGCTTCTTCTGGTGCTCGGCTTCATAACCGCCGCTTCACCGCAACTGCGGTCCCCTGCTGCCATGGACAGTCTCGTCGAACGAACCATGTCGACCTTTCATGTACCCGGCATCGCCGTGGCGGTGGTCAAGGATGGCAAGGTTGTGCATGCCAAAGGGTACGGAGTGCGCTCCATCCGCACCCGCCAACCTGTGGATGAGAACACCCTTTTCGCCATCGCCTCCAACACCAAGGCCTTCACCGCCGCCGCCCTTGCCGTTCTCGTGGATGAGGGCAAATTGGAATGGGATGCGCACGTCACCGATTTCATTCCCGAATTCCGCCTACATGATCCATGGGTCACCGCCGAGTTCACTATTCGGGACCTGCTGACCCACCGCAGCGGCCTCGGCCTCGGCGCCGGCGACCTGATGCTCTGGCCCGACTCGG
>JAKJDB010000281.1 GCA_022706175.1 Candidatus Zhuqueibacterota bacterium
TATGAACAAGGCCATGGCTCGAACCGGCAACGCCGCTGACTGGCAGGTGCAGGTTAACCGGCAGACCGTGAAATCAGCCGGTGTTCGCCGCGACAACAGAGATCCCTCTGTGATTCATTTTGGCGTAATGCAGAGAATTAATAAAGGCGATGTGGTGACCGTGGAATATAAAGGCAAGAACGCCCGCAGCCGCGACAAAGTAAAGCTGGCCCCCTTTGCCGGCCAGGCGGTGTATAATGTGTTGAACGATCGTCCGTGAGTGATTTACGCGGAGTCGCCGTCGGCAAAAGGTTGCACGGCCCGCTGCGATCATTTTAACGACGGATATTCTTGGCTTGATGAAAAACCTTCAAGCCTGGAATAAAAAGAGAACGCCGCCCGTCGCTGATGGAACACTCCATGACGCCGGACGGCGTTTTTTCTTGTTTAGCCTGCTGTGCTGCTCCGTTTGGGCGTTATGCTCTCTTTCCACCTGCTACTCTGACACCGGCCCGTGATGCCGGATTCTGGTTTCACTTTCGGCCGGCGCACTCTTGCTTTTTCAACTCTTTTTTCAGGAACTGCCCGGTGTAGGATTCCTTCACTTTCGCCACCTGCTCCGGCGTGCCCGATGCCATGATGCGGCCGCCCTTTTCTCCGCCCTCAGGCCCCAGGTCGATGATCCAGTCCGCGGTTTTGATCACATCCAGGTGATGTTCGATGACGATCACGGTGTTGCCGCGGTCCACCAGACGGTTCAACACGGTCAACAGCATTTTCGTATCTTCAAAATGCAGACCGGTGGTGGGCTCGTCCAGGATGTAGACGGTTTTGCCGGTGCCGATTTTGGACAGCTCGGTGGCGAGTTTGATCCGTTGCGCTTCGCCGCCGGACAGGGTGGTGGCCTGCTGGCCGAGATGGATGTAGCCCAGCCCCACATCGTTCAGCGTCTGCAGCTTGCGCCGAATAGCCGGCAGTTTGTCGAAAAACTCGAGCGCCTGCGAAACGGTCAGGTCCAGCACATCGGCGATGGAGAGGCCTTTGTATTTGATCTCCAGGGTCTCGCGGTTGTAGTGTTTGCCCTTGCACACTTCGCAGGTTACATAGACGTCCGGCAGGAAATGCATTTCGATTTTTATGATGCCGTCGCCCTGGCAGGCTTCGCAGCGGCCGCCTTTGACGTTAAAGCTGAACCGGCCCGGTTGATAGCCGCGGATTTTCGATTCCGGCAGTTGGGTGTAGAGGTCGCGGATGGGGGTGAACAGTCCGGTGTAGGTGGCTGGATTGGAGCGCGGCGTGCGGCCGATGGGCGATTGATCGATGGCGATGACCTTGTCCAGATGCTCGAGCCCTTGGATGCGGTCATAGTCCAGCGGCATCTCTTTGGCGTTATAGAAATTTTTGTTGAGAATGGGATACAGCGTCTCATTGATGAGGGTGGATTTTCCGCTTCCGGAAACGCCGGTGATGCAGATCAGGGCGCCCAGCGGTATTTCCAGGGTGATGTTTTTCAGATTATTGCCCCTGGCGCCGATCAGGCGCAGGAATTGGCCGTTGCCCGAACGCCGTTGAGTGGGTTTCGGAATGCAGCGCCTGCCGGCCAGATAAGCGCCAGTGATGGAACGGGGGTTGGCCGCCACCTGCGCGGGCGTGCCGAGGGCGATGATCTCACCGCCGTGCACGCCGGCGCCGGGACCCAGGTCGATGAGAAAGTCGGCCTGTTCAATGGTCTCCTGATCGTGCTCCACGACGATGACCGAGTTGCCCAGATCGCGCAGTCTTTGCAGCGTGTCGATGAGCCGCTGATTATCCCGTTGATGCAGACCGATGGAGGGCTCATCGAGGATATAGAGCACGCCCACCAATTGCGAACCGATCTGCGTCGCCAGCCGGATGCGCTGCGCTTCGCCGCCGGAGAGCGTGCCGCTGGCGCGGTCCAGAGTCAGGTAATCCAGCCCCACGTTGACCAGAAAGCCGAGTCTGGCGCGCACTTCTTTGAGGATCTGCTGGCTGATGGTCTGCTCGCGTTTGTTCAGCGGCAGGCGGTTGAAAAATTCCAGAGCCGCTTGCACGGAAAAAGCAGAGACCTCCTGAATGCCCAGATTGGCGATCTTGACGCTGCGCGCCTCGGGCTTCAGCCGCAAACCGTTGCAGGCGGAACAGGGCACCATGTTCATGAACCCCTCAATCCAGTCGCGGATGCCGCCGGAATCGGTCTGCTGATAACGGCGCTCGAGATTTTTTATGATGCCTTCGAATTTATTGCGGAACTTGCCCTCCATTTTGCCGGAGCGGGATTTATAGTTGAAATCCATGACCTCGTCCGATCCGTGCAGAAGCACGTTCTGCAGCGCTTTGGGCAAATCCTTAAACGGAGTGTCCAGGGAGGCGCCGTATTTTTCTACCACGCCGGCGGACAGAGTCATATACCAGCCGTCCTTGAGCGCGCCCCAGGGCACGATGGCGCCCTCGTTGAGCGACAGACTCTTGTCCGGCACCACCAGATCCTCATCGATCTCCATCAGAGTGCCCAGTCCGTTGCATGTGGGGCACGCGCCGTAGGGCGAGTTGAAGGAGAACAGCCGCGGCGAGGGCTCTTCATAAGAGATGCCGCAATCGAGGCGTACTGCTCGCTGAACAGCAGCTCCTGCCCGCCGATCACGTCGATGATGACGATGCCGGATGCAAGTCCCAGCGCGGTTTCGATAGAGTCGGTGAGCCGCGATTGGATCTTGGGGTTGATGATCAGCCGGTCGACGACGATCTCGACGTCGTGTTTTTTGTTTTTATCGAGCTTGATCTCCTTGTCCAGCTCCAAGAGTTCACCGTCCACGCGGACGCGTACATAGCCGTCGCGCCGTGCTCCGTCAAAGAGCTCGCGGTATTCGCCCTTGCGGCCACGCACGATGGGCGCCAGGACCTGGATGCGGCTCTCCTGCGGCAACGTCATCACCTGGTCGACAATCTGTTGAATGGTCTGGCGTTCGATCTTTTTGCCGCAGCGGTAGCAATAGGGAACGCCGATGCGCGCGTAAAGCAGACGCAGGTAATCATAGATCTCGGTCACCGTGCCTACGGTGGAACGGGGATTGCGGCCGGTGGAGCGCTGTTCGATGGAGATGGCCGGCGACAGGCCTTCGATATAGTCCACATCCGGTTTTTCCATCAGCCCGAGAAACTGGCGGGCATAGGCGGACAGGGATTCCACATAGCGGCGCTGGCCTTCGGCATAAAGCGTATCGAAGGCCAGGGACGATTTGCCGGAACCAGAGAGGCCGGTGATCACCACCACTTTGTTGCGCGGGATCTCCAAGCTGATGTTTTTCAAGTTGTGTTCGCGGGCGCCGCGAATGATGATTTTGTCTTTTTCGGCCATAAAAATTTTAAATCCTTGCTGGTTGTGCCTGGTCATCGTCGGACTGCAGCGGTCCGGCAGTATGGTTGCCGCGCGGCAAGCGCCGCCGGTGGTGCTGCGCCAGCGGCCGGGCCGGACGGGTCCGCTGGCCGAAGCAGCAAGCGCGAACGGCCTGTGCTGCGCTCCGGTTTTTGTGGCAGCGGTCCAGTGTCAACGCGGAATCCGGTCAGGAGGCGTGATTGGAAAAAGACAATCTACAAAATTCTCGTTATTATTAAAAGCCACTTTTTTCGCCCCAGGCGACGGGGTCGATAAAAAAGGTTGATAATTTATGAAAATAATCGTAGACTCTGAACAGAATTCAGTCCTTTCATCATTAGGAGCGAAGAATGAAGCGAATGATCGTGTTGGTGGTTCTGTTCGTGCTGAGCGCCTGGGCCGGCGCACAGACTGTGGCCGAACATCTGGCAGCCGGAGATGCGGCCTATGAGCGGTATGACAACGCCGGGGCTCTGAAACACTATCAAGCCGCGTGGAAGGTGGACTCCACCAACTGCGACGCGCTGTGGAAGATCGCCCGCAGCCATATCGACATCGGCGAGCTGGCTGATGAGAAAACGCAAAAGGTGAATTATTACCAGGGTGAAAAGTTCGCCCGCGCCGCTGTGCGCCACTGTCCGAACAGCGCGGATGCACATTTAATGCTGGCGGTGTCGGTCGGCCGAGTGGCGTTGATGGTGGGCGGCAAGAAAAAGGTGGAGCTTTCCAAGGAGGTCAAGGCGGAAGCGGAAAAGGCGCTGGAGCTGGATCCCAACAAGGATATCGCTCATCACGTGTTGGCGCGCTGGCATCGCGAAGTCACTCATCTCAGCGGCTTTTTAAAGACCTTTGCCAAAATTCTCTATGGCGGCCTGCCGCCTGCCAGCGATGAAAAGGCGGTGGCCCATTTTACCAAAGCTTTGCAGATCAAGCCGGATTACATCAACCATCATCTGGAGATGGGCATCACCTACGAAGCGATGAAACAGTGGGAGGCCGCCCGCGCCGAGTATCGGAAAGTGGCAGAGCTGCCCATCGGCGCTTTCAACGATCAGCAACATAAAAACGAAGCGGCTGAACGGCTGGCCAAGATACTGGACAAGAAATAATCCGCGTGAAAGAAACGCAAGCCGTTATGTGGAAAAGAGCGTTCATCGCGATGGGGCTGGTCGCCGCCGGCGTGCTGCTCTGGACCGGGCGCATGTCGGTAGTGCAATTTGCCATTGGCTCGGTGCGCACGCGCATCGGCCAGCTGTTCGGCGTTGACCGTCTGCATCACTTTATCCTCAGCCTGCAGGGCAGCGCCCTGCTGTTGGTTGTGATCGGCGTGCTCGTTCTGATTCTGGGTGTTCGCCGAGCCCGTAAGTCCGGAGACAGAAAATGAATCCAGCGATTCTTCTGTGGCT
>JAKJDB010000282.1 GCA_022706175.1 Candidatus Zhuqueibacterota bacterium
GCTAAAACTATCATTTTATCAGATTAGAAAATGCCGCTTAATAATAATCTCGAAAATTCCCTTGATTTTCAATATAGAAGGAGGACAACAGCGAAGCAAGGAGTCAACAAAAAAACCACCGGCCAATAAATAAACAAAAGCCCATAGACTGGGCTGTGCAGAAAAACGGAAAAATCAGGCCCGCACACCTGGCTGGTGTTCTTGCCTGAATCCTCCGTCATCGAGACGCCGGGCTTGGCCAACCCTGTGCGCTCGAATGCCGAATAAGAAAGGCGGGGCTGCCCGCCCCGCCGAATCCATCATACCTTATTTCATCAACGTCATGCGTTGCACTTGTTTGAAATTGCCATACTCCAGGGTGTACAGATACATTCCGGAAGCAACGGCTCTGCCGGCATTGTCCATGCCGTCCCAGACGATCCGGTGCGTGCCGGCGGGCATCTGCGCATTCACCAGCGTGCGCACCACCTGGCCCATGGTGTTGTACACGCGCACCTTGATCTGCTTGTTCACAGGCAGGGTGTACTCGATAGTGGTGGTGGCGTTGAACGGGTTGGGATAGGCCAAACCCAATTTGTACTCATCCGGTGTGATCACCCGCCACTGATTCAGTTTAACGCCGGTTACGGTCGGCTCCATGACGAACAGCCAGGCGCCGGACCAATAGGACTGCAGCGCGCTGAAGACCAGCTCCTTGGTGCCGTCCTGATCGATGTCATTGGCGATCTTGATGCCAAAGGAGCCATGAATCTGACTGATGTCATTGTCATTCCACTCGGTCATCGCCTTTTTGAACACGGTGGAATCGCCGAAATCCTCGAACTTGGGTTTATAGACATACGAGTTGTCATAGAAACCTTCAGAAGTGATCCAGTTCGCCGGATTGGTGATATCGCCGGCATTGTTATAAGCCAGCGCATTGACCTGTCCGCGGGCGTAGTTGGTGAAGAAAAGCTCGGCTTTGCCGTCGCCGTTCAAATCACCCAGAGCGTTGTTGAACGGCGCACCGCCGGAGGCTTCGCGGATGCGGGCGACATGGCTGTCGTTCATGGGATCGATGTCCATGATGGAGCCGTCCGGTGCGTTCAACAACAGCACGCGGCCGCTGGCGGTGTTGTACAGCGAGCCCATCAACTCATCTTTGCCGTCTGCATCCACATCATAAACGCCGACCGACACATAAAAAACACCATCATCGGTCGCTGTCTCGTATTTATCCATGGCCAGAGTTTTCCACATAAAAGAATCCGGCTTCACCGCTTGGGCCAGGATGATTTTGCCCTTATCCCAGGGCAGAAAAACCGCTTCTTTAGTGCCGTCGCCATTCAGATCCGCCGCTGCAGCGCCCACCGGAGAACCGGCCCAGCCGTTAGCTGTTCCACGGATATTGGTGAACTCGGTTTTAAAAACCGGAAAGCCGCTGTCCAGCGTGCCGTCGACGCAGGAGAAAATGACAAAAGCGTCGTTGGTGTTAGGCGTACCGTCATTGGCCAGCAGCATCTCCACCATGCCGTCGTTGTCCACATCCGCCGTGGTGATGGTCTCGGTGCGGTTGCCGTCGGTGAGCGCCGGATTGATCTGGTTCAGCGGCAGAATAAACGTCGGACCGCCGCCCACTGCGCCAAAGCCGTTATCCTGTCCGTTCCATTCAAAGAACCAGACGCCCAGGCTGTCGGCGTGGGCTGCAGTGGAGCCCATGAAAGCGATGATCTCCTCCTTGCCGTTGCGATCCACATCCGCCACAGTGACGCTGCGGGGATTCGAACCGCCGGAGGCGGCTGCGCAGACCTTTTTCGCCGTCGAGTCCACCCAGACCAGCTCAAGGGCGTTGTCGCCGACCACCTCGTACATCACCAGTCTGCCGGAGTATTGGGTGGCGATGAGTTCCTTCTTGCCGTCCTTGTCGATGTCGCTGCCGGCGGTAAAACCGCGCGGATTGCCTTTGATGGCGTCCGCCGGATTGACCTTTTGCGAGGGATCATTCCATACAACCTTTACGCCGAAGTTGGGCAGCGGTTCGTGTTCGAAATATTGCACGAATTCCGGGGCTTCCTCGGAGGCAGAGCAGGCGACGATTTCACGACGACCGTCGCGATCGAAATCGCCAACGCCGACGGCGAAAAAGTAATCTCCGCTGGCGATCTGGTGCACCGCCCAATTGGCCGGGTCCGTGACGTCGCCGCCCTCGCCGCCAATGTATTCGATATCGTACAAGCCCGAATCCGCCGCGCAATAGATATCCCGTCCGTCGTTGCCGGATCCGGTCCAATCCTGATCGCCCACCGCAATGCCGTAAATCGAATAGGGCAGCTTGGCGATGACGTGCGCACAGGTGGAATCCATCAGAGCAACTTCGCCCGGGTTGGTGATAATCAGCACTTCCCCCGATACATTGGTGGCGTATACCAATTCAGTAAACCCATCACCGTTGAAATCATAGATGCCCATGTCATGGCGCGAAACCTGATCAGTACCAGGGGTAAAATTGAAATGCTGCTGAACCTTATAGGAATCCGGAGCGGTGTTTTCCACAATAAACAGACCGGCATAATCGTACTCGCCGAAATAGATATCGGTCAACCCGTCGTTGTCCGCATCGCCGGTTTGAAGGCCGTAGGCGGAGCCGTTATAACCGGTGACCCGGAACTCTTCTCTAAAATCCGGAAAAGTCAGATCGCCGCTATACTCCTGCAGGATGAGTCCCACGTTTTTTGCACCGGTTCCCGTGGCGCTGTAGGGCCGCATGCCGACCATCAACTCATTCTTGCCGTCCTTATCCACATCCGCCACTTTGGCGGTAAATGCGCGCGCCCAACCTTGCCCAAGGGATAAATCAAAGCCGAGCGTCGGCATATCCGGCAAGGGGTACCCGGGCAGGCTGTGATCGACTTCCCAGAAAACCAGGCTGGGTGCGCCCACCACGCCCGGACGCATGCAGGCGATGATTTCGATGTTGCCGTCGTTATCTGTATCGCCGTAGGTGGCGCTGTACTCTTCAACCACATTGTCGACAAAACTGTGCCACAACACCTTGTGGGAATCGTTGTCCTGACGCTCGAGCACATAATAATCGCAGCCGTTGCCGTTGTTGACCGCGCTGTTGTCGTTGTCGCAGGCCACGAGCACCTCGTTAACGCCGTTGTCGTTCAAATCCGGCAGCACGACGATATCCCAACCGGTACGTCCCTGATCCGGAGCAGCCATTCCGAAGGTTTTAACGAACTTGTTCTCGCCGTTTTCAGCGGCCATCAGAACCACCGAGCACAGCAGCAACAGGATCAGCGCCACAACCATTTGCTTTAACATTTGATTCATCGGTTCCTCCTTAAAAATGAGCCAACCACCAATTCGTTAATACGTCCACCTTGTCAATGGCCGGATATCACCTCCTTGACGTATGTTGGTCGTTCGCGAGATTTGGATGAGGATGAAATAAAAATATTGCATACGGTTAGAATAAAGAGGACATAATTAGAGATCATACGGATTTTTTTTAAATAGTCAATACGCTTTTTAAGAAAAAACCGTTCAACGGCCGGGAAAATAAAAAAACGACGCGCTCCCCACAAGCGTTCCAGGCGCATCTCCCTGAACAAGCTTGCAATGATCACGTCGTTTTGAAAAACAATCAAAAATGGTTCTTTTGGCCGTCCGTCTCAGTCATCGAGCAAAACAGTCCATCCAGCGGATCGCGGTCAAGTCTTGTCAGGGTTTTGGTTCCAGCTCTTTGCGCATCTCCTCCATCTGCTGGCGCTGATCCGTCTGGCCTTCGAGTATTTTCCGCAGCCGTTCCAGCTCCCGCTCCGCCTTGCGGCGTTCGTCGCGGATGCGCTCCAGCTCCTCCTCAGCGGATTCGGTCTCCCTGCGCTCCTTGATGATCTGCTCGAACAGCTCGCGGCGGTTTTCCGCCTTTTGCATCAACACGTCGCGCTCCGAAGTCCGATACACCGAGGTGGGCAGCAAGGTGAATTGCGCGCCCACATTGATGCGCCAGGTGTTATAGTTGGGCAGACCGGACGGAACCTGCTTGGGGCCGATGGTCTCCTCCTTGTCGCCGGTCATGCGGTATTCGCCGGAGAGCGTGAAATTGAACCAGCGGTAGGGTTTGTATTTAATGGCGGCGTTGCCGTAGAGATAATTCTCGCGGCCTGCGGCAGCGGCCGGAGGTTGCTGCAGCCAGGCGTTGCCGTACATCTCCAGGCCATAATCGAAACTTTCCGTGGGAATCCAAAAGCCGGCGGCAAAATGCATCTGCTGCGTCTGGCTGAGCACGCGGCTGTTCGGATCGTTGATCAAGGAGGTGATGATCTCGCCGACGTCGTTGTTGTTGTGATAGCCCAGATTCAGATGCAGGTTAAAGGAATCTTCCGGGTAGAGCGGATCAGCGGCATAACTGACCAGTCCGGTGAAGCCGAACTCGACGGTGCCGGCGGAATAGTTTTCGAACATGATGTTTTTAACGTCGCCGGTGGGAAAACGTCCGTGCAGCTGCACGCCGTAATTTAACGAGGAGGCTTTGGAACCATAGGAGCCGATCTTTAAACCGATAAACGTATCATAGGGGTAAACGCCGTATTGAGTCTGATCATCCTGGTAGAGAATGGGGGTGATGTTCAAATCAAAATGTTTCCCCAAACCATAATTCATACTGACCAATCCCTGCACGTCCCAGACCGTCATGGCGCTCGGCACATTGATCTTGACATCGCGGGTCTGATGCACTTGGCCCCAGAAACGGGTATGGGCCAACATGGTCAATCGACCGGTTTGACTC
>JAKJDB010000283.1 GCA_022706175.1 Candidatus Zhuqueibacterota bacterium
CCGCCAATATCCTGGTTGTGGATGACGAACCGGATCTGGAACAGCTCATCCTGCAAAAGTTCCGCAAACAGATTCGCGAGGGAATTTTCACGTTCCAGTTCGCCGGCAACGGGGTGCAGGCTCTCGAGCGCCTGGCGATGGACGCTGCGATCGATCTGGTTCTGACCGATATCAACATGCCCGAGATGGATGGTCTCACGCTGCTTAATCGCATCAAGGAACAGGAAAAGCCTTTGCTGCGCTCCGTTATTGTCTCCGCTTACGGGGATATCGAAAATATTCGCACAGCGATGAATCGCGGCGCCTTTGATTTTATCATCAAACCCATCGACCTCAATGATCTCGAGATCACCATCGACAAATCGCTGAACGACCTCCGGGTGCTCAAGGAGGCGATGCAGTCGCGTGACCAGCTGATGTTCATCAAGCATGAGCTCGGCATCGCCACGGAGATACAGACCTCGATCTTGCCCAAGGACTTTCCTCCTTTCCCCGATCGTAAAGAGTTCGACATCTATGCAAAGATGATTCCGGCCCGCGAAGTCGGCGGCGATTTGTACGATTTTTTTCTCATCGACAAGTCGCGCGTCGGCGTTATTATCGGGGATGTCTCCGGCAAAGGCATCCCCGCGGCGATGTTCATGGCGGTGAGCAAAACCTTGCTCAAGGCCACGGCGCTCAAAGGCATTCCCCCGGACTCTTGCCTTGAGAGCGTCAACAATGTTCTGGTCGACGAGAGTCTGCCGTCGATGTTCGTCACGGTCTTTTACGGCATTTTTGATACACGCAATGGTTCGTTCGAGTACTGCAACGGCGGCCATAATCCTCCCTACCTCATCAATGCAGAGGGGCAGGTCCGTCAGCTCGACAATCGTGGCGGGGTCTTTCTCGGGGCCATGAAAAATCTCGAATATGAATCCAATGTGGTCATGCTCCAGCCCGGGGAGACCCTTTTTCTGATCACTGACGGCATCACCGAGGCGATGAACACCAGAGAGGAGATGTTCGGGGAGGAGAGAAGCCGGGCCGCGCTGCAGACGCACGCCGGCAAGCCGCTTCATGAGCTGGTGGAAAAAGTGATTGAGGAGGTGCAGGCCTTTGCCGGTGCGCAGGAGCAGTCGGACGACATGACCTGCCTGACGCTGCGCTACTTTGGTAAATAGACCGTGTCACGTCAAAAACTGTGAGGGAGGCATGGAAAAGACAATGTATCTCGGTTATTATGAAAAAAAGGCGGTGAAATGGTCCCTAATTGGCTACATTCTGGGCATTCTTACAATGACCGGGACGACGATCCGCATGATCATGGCGCACGATCCGGATTTGCCGTGGTTCCTTGTTTTTTTCTTCGGAGCAGCGTCCCTGGGCATCATCTACAGGATACTGATCCACGTCAGGGGACTACCTCGTATTACCGTAGGGGATCACAGCCTGACCCTGCTTCAAAGCGTCCTCTCCAGGCCGGCCAGGATTCCAGCGCTGGAGATCGATCAGCTTCAAGCTCGTCCCTCCCGGATTCTATTGTATCTGAAAGGCGGCGTCGGCAAACCCACCGCTCTGACCCCGAGCACCTATGAGGAGACGAGGCGGCTCAAAGAGCTGTTGCGTACCTTTGCGGCGGCCAATCAAATTCCATTCAGCGAGGAGGCCGCACATCCATCGTCACCCAAAGCCCCACGCCGCTGAACTCTTTTTTCTTCTCTCGCGGCCGCAGCCGTTGTGGGCTCAAGAAGGGTTGGTTCCAGCAGCGCTGAACAGCGTTGTCGTCTTTTTCTGCCGGTAATCAAAGATGCGCGCCAGTTTGCGATGGACCCACAGCCGTCCCACCAGCTCGCCGATAAAACCAAAACCGATCACATAGGTGATTTTGTCGACCAGTCGAACTCCATCTCCCTCCGGGATAAAATGGTGCTCATGATGCCAGAGCTTGTAAGGTCCCACCCTCTGCTCGTCGACGAAAAAGCTTTTGTCGCGCACATGGGTGATCTCCGTCACCCATGTGGACCAGAACCCCTTGATAAAACGGACGTGGTACTCGATGATCTGTCCCTCATACATGGTGTCGGCGGTCTCGCCGACGATGCGGAAGCAAAGCTCATCCGGCGTCAGGGCGTTGAGATTGCGCGGGGTGGAGAAAAAATCCCAGACCTGCTCCAGGGAGGCCCGTACCACCTGCTGTCGATGCAACGTGTGAATCACAGGACACCTCGTAAGTTGGTTCAAGGCTCTGTAGCCTTAACCCGGGAAATAAGGGTTTTATTTCCATCCGGCCGGTTCAGGAGTCCAGGAGAAGGCTGCTTTACTGGAGGATTGTTCATTTCGTTTAGAACCCACACCTATTTGTCAGACTGGCGGCGTTATTCAGGACATCGTATCCTTCTTTCTCATGAAAAATGTAATGAAAAAAGGAGAAGCAAAAGAGATCGATGCCTGATGTTTCACCTGTTAATCATCCACTTGCCGTGCTGTCCGTGCGCTTCTTCTCATGATAAAAACTGTTTTCATTTTAGCTAAAAAAGCATAATTTAGGATAAGGCAAAAAAGGCTAGAACAAGGCGGCAGGCGTTTCAGCCTTAATAGATTTTCCCCGCCTTTCTTTTTGCACATTGTCGCGGATGGATTTTATGGATCAGCGAGACAGTATGATGAGCCCGGAGATGGTGCGGGTGCAGGATCTCACCAGCGGTTATGAAGAGTCCGAGGTGCTGAAGGGGATCACCATGACGGCGCGGCGCGGACAGATCACCGCGATCCTCGGCGCCAGCGGCTGCGGCAAGACCACGCTGCTGAAGCATTTCATCCGGCTCTATCAGCCGTGGCACGGTTCCATCCATCTGTTCGGTCGTGATATCACCGCCATGGACGAAGACGAGTTCAACCTGCTGCTGCACAAGGTGGGGGTGCTGTTTCAAAACGGCGCGCTGCTGAACTCGATGTCTGTGGCGGAAAACGTGGCCATCCCTCTGGAACAACACACGGACCTGCCCAGGGAGATCATCAGCCGGCTGGTCCATGTGAAACTGGGGTTGATGGGCTTGAACTATGCATCGGAAAGGCTGCCGTCCGAACTGAGCGGCGGCATGCGCAAGCGGGCGGCGCTGGCTCGGGCGCTGGCGCTGGATCCGCCTTTGCTGCTGTGCGACGAGCCGACCTCCGGGCTGGACCCCATGACCACCGCATCCCTGGATGAGCTGATCGTCAAGCTGCGCGATCAGCTGGGCATCACCGTGATCACCGTGTCGCACGATGTGGCCAGCATTCAGCGCATCGCAGAGCATGTGGTGTTTTTGGATAAAGGACGATTGCTGTTCGAAGGATCGCTGACAGAGGCAAAAAAATCGGGGATTCCATTGATTGAGGAGTTCTTTGCCAAAGGATGACCCGTGGCGCAAGCCCCCGGCTTGCGTTTTCGTGGCGCACCCCCCCGCTTGCGTTGCTGTGGCGCAAGCCCCCGACTGGGGTTGCTGTGGCGCAACCCACCGGCTTGCGTTGCTAACATTATATACAAGATCGGAAGGGGAGATTAGCTACGCGAGGCTTTCCCGTTTGTATAGACTCTTACACACCCCCTGTCCTCACTCTCAAGAGGGGGAACTACACTCGCTTTTCCAACAGATTGGTCAGATCCGGCTGTTACCCCCTGTCCTCTTTCGAAAGAGAAAGACTCTTCGCTCAAATTATTTTCAACATCTCTGATCTGTTCGTATTCCCGGTCACTCGCACGCATAAGCCAAGTTGTACGTGCCTGATCCCAGTTTCAGCACCACGTCCGAGCCTTTCTGTTCCGAGGCGATCACGCCGTCCACCTTGCCGAGTTTTTTCACCCCCTCCTTCACGCTATCGAGCTGAGCGTTGGGCAGAATCGCCGTCGCCGTGGTGTTGGGCGGAACCACCAGGTTCAGCCGCATCTTTTTGTCCTTGATCTCCCAGCCGCAGGCCACCGGCCCATACAGAGAACGGACCTCTGCTTTCGCCTGAGTCAAACCGCCGCCCGGATGCGGCTGAAAAATGATATGCTTATAACCCGGCTGTTGCGGATCGATCTCCACGCCGGCCACTATGCGATAGAGCCATTCGCCGATGGCGCCGTAGGCATAGTGGTTAAAAGAGTTCATGCCGGCGTCCTGAAACGAGCCGTCGGCCTTGATGCCGTCCCAGCGCTCCCAGATCGTGGTGGCGCCTTTGGTGATGGGATACAGCCAGGACGGATACTCTTTGCGATTAAGCAGCATGAAGGCCTCTTTGAAATAGCCGTTGTCGCCCAACACCGGACACACCAGGGGTGCGCCGACAAAGCCGGTGGTGATATGCTTGAATCTGTTGACGTCATCCGCCAGCCGTTTGGCTGCACTGGAACGCAGCGATTCCGGCAGCAGATCAAAAGCCAGGGCCAAGGCGTAGGCGGTCTGCGTATTGGAGCTCACGCGGCCGTTCGGAGTGACAAACTCGTCCATGAACACCTTTTTGACCTTGGCCAGCAGATCGGCATAATGCGCCGCATCCTCTTTTTTGCCGAGCAAAACGGCGGTCCGCTGCACCAGATCGGTGGAGCGGGCGAAATAGGCCTGGCAGATCAAATCCTTGTCTGTGGTGGCGCCGGGATAATCCGAACGGGTTGTGGCAAAGGCCAGCCAGTCGCCAAAGGCAAAATCCGTGTTCCAGAAATAGCTGTCCCCCGCTTTGTAGGCCATGTAATCCACCCAGGCCTTCATGCTGGGATACTGCTGCTGCAGAATGCGGATGTCGCCGTAGCAGAGATAGACGGTCCAGGGC
>JAKJDB010000284.1 GCA_022706175.1 Candidatus Zhuqueibacterota bacterium
GAAGGCGTCGCTTCGCATGCCGTTTCAACGCCGAAAAAAATGCGCCGCATGCTGGACGCTGTGGCGTCTGATAACCTGCAGGTGGTCTTTGATCCGGTGAACCTGCTTTCGCCGGACAACTATCGCGAGCAGCAAGCGGTGTTCAACGAGTCCTTTGATCTCTACGGCGACCGCATCGCCATTATTCATGCCAAAGATTACATCGTTGAGAACGGTCGGATCAAGACCGCAGCCATGGGAACCGGCCTGCTGTGCTGGGATCTGGTGATGAAATTCGCCGTGGAGCGCAAACCCGGCATCAGCATTCTGCTGGAAGAGACCAGCCCGGACACGGCAGAGGACAGTGCGCGATTTCTACGCCGGGTGGCGGAGTCACTTTAACAGGCCATTTTGTAGAATCGGCGCCGGTTCTTTCAATCAGGACTGCTTGTTCAGTATCTGTGCAACCGGGAAGGTGTAGGAGGCGGGTTGACGCCCTCGTAGGGCCCTCATCGAAAGATCCAAAAGAGCGTCGTCACAGTGATAAACAGCACCGCCATCCAGATCCCGGCCAGACGAAGGTCGCGGTTCGATTCGCCCTCTCCCCGTTTCCAGGAAAAGCTAAAGACGCCTGCCTGAACCGCCTCGGCCGGCCGCGGCGTAAGCAGGCTCACCGTTATCAGTGCGATAAAGCTCATGAATGCGCAGAGAAAAGAGCGGGTGAGAAATGAGTTCAGATAGGGATGGCGTAAGATCGAAAGCAGGCCGCCCTGCGTATGGCTGTCCGTCATCAGCAAGGCGCTCATGGCCACTCCGGTCAGTATGGCCGCATAGGCGCCGCTGCGGTTCACCCGTCGGATAAAAACTCCACAAAGTCCGACCACGGCAAAAGGCACGGAAAAGTAAGCGGTCACTTCCTGAAGGTATTCCCAGAGGTGCGTGTATTTGCCGATCAGGGGGGTGGTGAGAATGCCGCCCACCATCACCAGGATCAGGGCGAACTGACCGATCAGGATCTGCGTACGTTGCGAGGTTTCTGGACGGAAGCGGGCGACCAGGTCGCGGGCCACCAGCGTGGAGGCTGAGTTATACATGGAGCTGATGGAGGACATCAGCGCCGCCAGCAGCGCGGCCAGAACGAGTCCTTTGAGCCCTGCCGGCAAAAGCGTTTGTACCAGAACGCTGTAGGTCCGGTTATAATCTGCTGCGCCGTTGCTGCCGTGGATATCCAGAGCCAGCGCCGCTGCGATCACGCCGGGCAGCACAAGAATAAAAACCGGAATGATTTTTAGAAAACCCGCAAAGATGGCGCCGAGTCGCGCTTCGCGCACGTTTTTCGCACCCAGCACGCGCTGAACGTTTACCTGATCCATGCACCAGTAAAACATGCCGCCCACGAGAAAATTGCCAAGAATGAAACCGATGAAAGAGCTGTTGGACTCTGGGCCTTTGACCATGGAGAGGAGATCGGTTTTGCCCAGGTGCTGCAGCCGTTCCGTCAAGCCGTCCCATCCTCCGACCTGATCCATGCCAAGGCCGGTCAGCATCATGGAACCGCCGATCAGAATGATCGCCTGGAGCGCGTCGGTATAGACGACTGCGGCCAGACCGCCTACCATCGTATAAACCGCGGTAAAGATGCCGATGCCCCAGAG
The DNA here is from genome assembly GCA_022706175.1 of Candidatus Zhuqueibacterota bacterium. The sequence continues at coordinate 1,635 of JAKJDB010000284.1, forward strand.
GATGAACTGGAAATCCCAACCGGTCAAATCGCAAAGGACCCGTGTGCCCGAGTACAAGGCTACCGATGATTTGGTAAAGATGATCATGACGAGAAAGTAGACGGTCAGCAGCATGCGTACCTGAGCGCCGTACCGTTTTTCAAAATATTCCGGAATGGTGAACACTTTGTGCTTCAGGTACTGCGGGGCAAAAACGCCGGCCAGCATCAACAGGCAGTAACAGGCCATCCACTCATAGCAGCCCTGCACCAATCCCTCACGATGGCCTCCCGCCGCCAGGCCGACGAAATGTTCGGCGGAGATGTTGGTGGCAAAAAGCGACAGACCGATGATCGGCCAGGTGAGACTGCGGCCGGCGAGAAAAAAATCCTCTGAACCTTTCCACCTCCGGGCGAAATGCAGCCCGAGTGTGATGGTGACAACGAGATAAATCAGGATAATCAGGTAATCCGCAACTGATAGGTGGATGGTAAGATGGGGTGACATAGTGCTCCGATCTTGAGAGGGTTGTCCTTGGTTTTTTCCAGCGGGCAAACCAATGGAATCATGTCTTACCGCTTTTCGCTGCTGAGCGTATCATCGTGCCTGCATCATACCGGGCGGTGGGCATTTCGGGAAAAATAGATATTCAAATTTGCAATATCAAGGGAAAACAGCAGGGGGAGTGAAAAAGTTCTACATCTCATCTTGCTCTCTTTTTTTCTCAAACCTGCTGTACAGCGAAGGAATGAGCAATAAGGTCAGCAACGTGGACGTGATCAATCCGCCGACCACGACCGTGGCCAGCGGTTTTTGAATTTCAGATCCCGGGCCGCTGGCATAGAGCATGGGGATAAGGCTAAAGATCGCTATCGATGCGGTCATCAGGACCGGACGAAGCCTGTCGAGGCTCCCTCTCAGGACTGCTTCTTGGGATCCCAGCCCCTCTTCCTCACGCAGTTGAGTGATATGCGAAACCAGTACCACTCCATTCAGCACAGCGACTCCAAATAAAACAATAAAACCTATCGAGGCCGGCACGGATAGATACAGTCCGGATATCCAAAGAGAAAAGACGCCGCCGATCAATGCAAACGGGAGATTGGTGAGAACCAGAAGCGACAAACGAATGGATTTAAAAGTAATGAAAAGCAGCAGTAAAATCAATCCGATGGCGATCGGGCCGATCAGCATCAGTCTGGCCATGGCTCTCTGCTGGTTCTCAAATTGGCCTCCCCAGGTGAGATAATAGCCGGCGGGCAAAGAGACTTGTTCTTTGATTTTCCGCTTTGCTTCAGCAACGAAACCGCCGATATCCCGACCCTGGATGTTCATCTCTATTCCAATCCGGCGCAGGCCATCCTCTCGGCTGACCTGGACAGGTCCTTCAGCGAGTGAAATTCTGGCCAGCTGCCCCAACGGCAAGTTGGCGCCGCTGGGAATGGGAACCAAAATGTTGCTGATCGTTTCGATGGAATTCCGGCTCTCCTCCGGCAGTCTCAGGGTGATGTCAAAACTGCGATTGTCTTCGTAAAACTTGGAAGCCGCATTTCCTGCGATCGATATTTCCACGACGTTCTGCACGTCGGCGATGTTCAATCCATAGCGGGCAATCTTGGCTCTGTCTATTTCGATGGTCAGATACGGCTGCCCAGAGACTTTTTCGGTGATCAGGTCCGTCGCCCCCTCAATCCTGGAAAGCACGCGAGCGATCTCATCGGCATGCGACTTGAGCAATTCGATGTCATCGCCGAAAAGTTTTAGAATCAACTGTGCTCTGGTTCCGGCTACCAGCTCGTCGATTCTGCATTGAATCGGTTGGCTGAAGCCGAAAGCGATGCCTGGAATTTCGGCAATGGATGCTCTCATTTCATTCGTCAACTCTTCACGGCTTTTACGGCGTTCCCATTGGGTTTTAGGATACAGCACTCCGACATAGCCTGTTTTATCGACCCCCCTGGTGTCGAGCGCGACCCCGGTCTGTCCGATCCTTGCCACGACGGTTTCCAGCTCGGGAAACTGTTTCAGTTTTTGACCGATCAGAGTATTGACTTCCACGGCCTTTTCTAAGGAAACCCCGGGAAGCAGGGCGACATCCATATCAAAGGAGCCTTCGTCCATAATCGGAATAAACTCTGTTCCCAGTCGCGGGATCAGCAGCACCGTCATCAGCAGCAACGAGCCGGCTATCGCCAGAAGCAGCCTTCGCCTGGTCATGCTGAAGCGAAGGGCCGGCAGGTACACTCTCTTGGCCAACCTCATGATCGCATTTTCTTTTTCCGGCTGCGGTTTTAAGAAGAGGGCGCACAATGCCGGGATGACAAATATGGACAGCAAGAGCGAAGAGAGCAGGGCGATGGCTACGGTTTCTGCCAGCGGGGCGAACATTTTACCCTCGATCCCTTCCAGAGAGAGAATAGGAATAAAGGTTATGGCGATGATCAATTCTCCGAAAATGCTCGGCTTCCTCACTTCCAGAACAGCCTTGAGCACCGTCGACAGGGTATGGTCTTGGCGCCCTCTTTCGCTCAGATGCCGTTGCACATTCTCGACCTGAATGATTGTGGCGTCGATGATCATACCGATCGAAATGGCCAGTCCGCCGAGCGACATCAAGTTGGCGCTCAACCCCGTCAGTTTCATGACAATAAAAGTCGAAAAGAGCGAAAGAGGAAGCGCGATCAGTACGACGGCGGATCCGCGGAAACTCCGCAAGAGCAGATAAAGTACAAGGAGCACAAATGCAGAGCCCTCCAGCAAAGCCTTGGAAACCGTCTTCACACTGTCGGTCACAATGTCGGCGCGGTCATAATATGGCGCCATCTGAATGCCTTCCGGCAAGACGTTGTTTTCGTTGATCTCCTTAACTTTTTTCTTTACCCGTTCGACTACGTCGCGGCTGTTTGCGCCCCGCAGCATCATCACAATGCCGCCTACGGCTTCGTTCCGGCCGTTGATCAATGCGGCGCCCTGGCGAACCATCTCGCCGATTTTTACCTGGGCTACGTCTTTGATGTAAATGGGCGTGCCGCCGTAAGATTTCAACACAATGTTTTCGATATCAGCCAGGCTTTTAATCAGACCGACGCTGCGCACGATATACTGGTCTGAATATTTTTCAA
>JAKJDB010000285.1 GCA_022706175.1 Candidatus Zhuqueibacterota bacterium
AAAAGCGGATGCCCAGACCATCAAAAAAGCGCGCGGCGAAATCCGGTTCGAGGACGTCACTTTTGTTTACGATTCCGGCAACGGCAAACAGCTCAGCGACGTGCATCGCTACGGCAGCATGGACAACGTCGCCGGCGTGCTCTCCGGCAAAGTGGCCGCTGCGGACGACGAGGACCAGTCCGGCCGCAGTCAGGCGCGCCGCAACGCGCTGGAGGACGTCAGCTTTTGCGTGGAACCGGGACAGATCGCCGCACTGGTGGGGCCCAGCGGCGCGGGCAAAACCACACTCACCTATCTGATTCCGCGCCTCTATGATCCGACCTCAGGCGTGGTCCGCATCGACGGCAAAGATCTGCGCGACCTGTCGCTGGAATCCCTGTCGGCGCAGATCGGCATGGTCACTCAGGAGACGCATCTGTTTCATGACACCATCCGCACCAACCTGCAGTACGCGAAACTGAACGCCGGTCAGAAAGAATTGGAGGCCGCCTGCCGGGTGGCCAACATTCACGATTTCATTCAGGGGCTGCCGGATGGCTATGACACCATCGTCGGCGAGCGCGGTTTTCGTTTGAGCGGCGGAGAGAAACAACGGTTGGCGCTGGCGCGGGTCATTCTGAAAAATCCGCGCATTCTGATTTTGGATGAAGCCACCAGCAGCCTCGACAGCCAGTCCGAAGCGCTGATTCAGGATGCGCTGGAAAAGGTGATGGCGGACCGCACCAATATCGTCATCGCCCATCGTCTGAGCACCATTCTGGCTGCGGATATGATCCTGGTCATGGATCGCGGCCGGATCGTGGAGAGCGGCGCGCACGACGATCTGCTGCAAAAGGGCGGGCTCTATGCCACGCTCTACGAAACCCAGTTTCGCAAGGACGCCAACTAGAGCGGCGGACCGCGATGGCAGCAGCCCTGTTCGCCGGCCCGGGAACAGGGGAGGTGGCGGCGCCTCAGGATGAATTTGCAGAGACCGCGGCCGACGTAACCCTGTTCGCCGGTCACGGAAACGGCCGGCACCGAAAAATGAGTGGTCGGCAACTTGGAGGGATGAATCGAGCGATAAAATAATCTAATTTTGCTTACTTTTCATCAAGTATTCAACCACGAAGGCATCCTTTGGGATTGCGGATGCCTGCTGGATTTGTCTGTTGAGAACAGGTTACTTATTGAGATGCCATCAGTGGATAATTATTGCCGATTCATGAAGCACAAGCGTTAACCGGATGCAGCCCACTCTCCATTCTCAACCACCGCTGCACTGCTTACGCTTTTTAATGGTCAGGAACAACCCCTTTGATCGCTGTCAATCACATATCGTTTGATTACATCTCAGAGCAGGGCCCCTATCGCCGTGTGCTGGAGGATGTGTCGCTGGAAATCGCGGACGGCGAGTTTCTCGCCATCATGGGCGCCAACGGCAGCGGCAAAAGCACCCTGGCCCGCTGTCTGAACGGACTGCTGTTGCCATCCACCGGCGATGTGCTGGTGGATGGCCTGAACACCCGAGATGCGGATCAGCTGCGCCGGATTCGCCGCCGTGTGGCCATGCTCTTTCAGAATCCGGACAACCAGATCGTCTCCGCCACGGTGGAGCGCGAGATCGCCTTCGGCCTGGAGAACCTCGGCGTGGAATATGAGGAGATGCATCGCCGGGTGGAGCATATGCTGCGCCGTTTTCAGCTGCTGCCCTTTCGGCATAAATCGCCCCACTATCTCTCCGGCGGCGAAAAACAGCGGCTGGCCCTGGCCTCTGTTCTGGCCATGGAGCCCGATCATCTGATTCTCGATGAACCCACCTCTTTGCTGGATCCCGCCGGCCGCAGGGAAATGGTGCGCCTGTTCAGGGAGTGGCATGACCAGCCGGCTACGCCCCTGCGGACCACGGTGCTGATCACCCAGTTTCCCGAAGAGGCGCTGCTCGCCGACCGTCTGCTGATCCTGCAGCGCGGCCGCACGGCGATGGACGGCCCTCCGGAAGCGCTGTTGCGCCGCACCGAGGAACTGGCCGGTCTGGGTCTGGATTCTCCGGTTCGCTTTAAATTGCAGCGATTGCTCGGCCCCTTGAATTCCGCTCGCTAAGGTTACCCTTGATCTTGACGGTTAATTCACCTATATTATTTTAATCAGTATGGATCGGCAGAAAAAAACGGCGCCGCTTTTCCGTCGCCGGCATCCTAATGGTTCGGACCTGGAGTCCGTCTGCGGTTCTTCTTAAGAAAAAAATCGGTTCGACATGACGCCATCAAGTCAAACGCTGGTTGATCTGATAGCACCCCCTGTCCTGCAGCATCTGTCTGATTCTTTTTCCGAAAAATACAAGATCGCGATGATCTTTTACGATCATCAGGGTCATCCGCTCACGCGCCTGACCCGGTCGTCGATCTCCGGCCTGACCGCTGGAAATCCGCTGGACGGCTTTATTCACAAGGTTCTGGCCGCCGCGCCCAATGCCGAGGAGATGGGGCTGGCGGACGGCAAAATCGTGTACAGCAGCTTTTTCAACGGACTTTTACGGCGCGCTCTGCTGCCCATCGTCTATCATCAGAGATATCTCGGCGTCTGCTTGTACGCCGGCGTCGAGCCCGGGCATTCCAATGAGCTGAAAAAGTGGAGCTTTGTGCTCGAGGGCTTTTCCAGCCATGGGCTCGATCCATTGGTCTATCTGGACCAAGAGGCTTATCCACCCACCGAGGGGATGATCCTGGTCTCCTCAAGCCTGCACAGCCAGTGGCAACGGCTGCTCGAAGCCGGCCGGCAGCAGTGGCTGGCCGAGTCCTTCGAATCCGTCGACACAGCGGAGGAGCCTGCTGAAGGATTGCAGGGCAGCGTGATCACCACCACCTCTTTGGACATCATCGCAGCGGATTTGCCCGCCATCGCCGCGCTGGGTTACGAAAACACCGACGAGATGGTGGGCTTGAATTTTCTCTCTCATCTGACCGCCCAGCCGGCCAAACGCGCCGAGCTGGCTGAATTCATCGAGAACGACGCGCCGGTGCAGCAGTTCGAGTTAGAGCTGTGCCGCAAAGACGGTTCCCCGGTTTTGGCGGTGCTTTCGGTGCATCCGCAAAAATCTTTTCAGGATGAACCGGTGGGCTTTCAGTTTTTGTTTTATGAAAAACATGCGGCCGGAAGCCGTGTTCAGCCGCAGCAGGAGACAGAGACTGAAGAGGAAGAGCCATCGTCCATCAAAAAGCCGAAATCCGTTCTGCTGCGCGATCAGTTGCGCGATCTGTATCAAAAGCTCGCCAGTCAGCCGGAGCAGGGCGCTTCGCTGATCCGCACGCCGGCCCGGCCTGCGCTGGTCCTCGATCCGGCGGACCAGGTCGTGGTGTGGAACGAGGCCATGCAGAATCTGCTGCACATTCCCGCCGCCTCCATTCTGCGCAACGACTTTGATCAACTGCTGGTAAGCGACTCGCAGCCGACCTGGCATGCTGCACTGGAGCGATTTCGTCAGGACCATGAATCGACCGAGCAGCCGCTGAGCCGGCCGCTGACGCTGCTGGACAACGAGGGCAATCCCAAAGAGGTCTGCGTCCTTCTGTCGAAAAACGACCTGCTCGGATTGGAGCTGATCACCGTGACGGTCACCGGCGCAGGCGACGGCTCTGCGGACGATGAGTTGCACGAAGCTCAGCCGCCCGCTGTGGAGGATCAGGCTCTGATCGAAAAGCTGACTGCGGCCAGGGTCTGGCGCCGGGGCGCGGATCTGGAGCGATTGCAGCAGCTGGTGGCGGCGCTGGCCGGCAATCTGGAACAGCCGCTGTTCTCCGCTTTCAGCCGCAGCGCCTGGATCTCTCTGCCGAGCTCGATCCCGCACTCCCAGCAGGATCCGTTTCTGCATCTGCAGCAGGATATTGAACAGACGTTCATGTTGCTTCGCCGTCTGCAGTATTTCAGCCAAAGCGTGCCGCTGCGCCGCCGGCCGGTGGCGGTGAACACGCTCGTGCGTCAGGCCGGCAGCCTGCAGGCGGAGCTGTTCGCGCGGCCGGTGGAGATGCGTTTTGATCTTTCTCCGCTCTGTGGCCGGGTGATGGCCGACGTCTCGCTGCTGCATCAGGCGTTCGAGTGCATCTGCCGCAATGCGCTGGAGGCGCTGCAGCTCACCGGCGGCCGCCTGTTGATCCGCACCCGTCCGACTGAACTGCCGGACTCGGCCGAGCCGACGGCCGCCATAGTGGTCGAGGTTCTGGACAACGGGCCCGGCATCGACGATCGCGTCTGGCGAAGGTTGTGCGAGCCGTTCATCACCACCAAGCCGGAAGGCCGCGGTCACGGCCTGGGTTTGGCGGCGGCCTATGGCATTGTGACCGGACATCAGGGACGTCTGATCGTGCACAGTCAGATCAACGCCGGCACCCTGGTGCAGCTGTTTCTGCCGGCGTTGGCGCCAGAGCAGGCGTCGGAGGATCTCGAGGCTTCGGTGATCGCCTTTCGTCAGGCCAGAACGCTGTTGATCGTGGATGATGATCCGGATCTGACGCCGTTGATGAAGCGGGCGTTGGAGAACAACGGCTATGAAGTGACGGCGCTGGAGACCGGCGAGCGGGCGATACAGTGGGTGCAGGGTCATCTCGATGAGGTGGACGGCGCGGTGATCGATCTCTCGCTCGAGGGCATATCCGGCCTCGATTGTGCGAAAAAGATATTGCAGGAGAAGCGCATCCCCATTATTCTGTCCAGCGGCTATCCGCCGGTACCCG
>JAKJDB010000286.1 GCA_022706175.1 Candidatus Zhuqueibacterota bacterium
GTTCGTCAATGAAGTGTACCGTGCCACCGAACGGTTGACCTGCCTGGCGGATGCGGTTTTGATCCGGCAGAGCTATCGTTTGTACGACGAAAAATATCTGCACACCGATTTCACCAAGCCGTATCTTTTTTTCAATCCCAAGCTCGGAGTGAGTTATCTCTTGCGGCCTGATGTTAAAGTCTACTCCACCTTTGCCCGCACCTCCCGTGAACCGCGGCTGAAAAACCTCTATGACGCCGCGGAAGCGAGCACGCCGGCGAGCTGGGGGCCGGTTATGCCGCAGTTTGCACTGGCCGCGGACAGCAGCTACAATGTGAATGATCCGCTGGTCAAGGAGGAGACCATGTTCGACTGGGAGGCCGGCGCCGGCCTGGAGCGTTCGAACCTGCATCTCTCGGTCAACGCTTATTATATGATTTTCCTGAACGAGATCGTCAAGAGCGGACGGCTGGACCGCTTTGGTCAGCCGGTCACCGGCAATGCGGAAAGGACGCTGCATCGCGGCATCGAACTGGCCGGCATGTGGCGGCCGTCGCCCGGCTGGGAGCTCTCTGCCAACAGCACGCTCAGCTATAACCGGCTGGTGCGGCACCGCCAGTATACCTGGGCCGGTGTGCACGTGCTGGACGGCAAACGCATCGCCGGCTTTCCGGATGTGCTGGCCAACGCCCGATTGAGCTATCGCGCACAGCGGTTCAGCCTGTCCATGGCCGGCCGTTACGTGGGCGCCTTTTACACCAGCAATTTGGAAGACCCTCAGGAACAAGTGCCGGCCTTTGCCTTGTTGGATTTCCACGGCCGCTGGAGAGTGCCGGTGGCCGCCGGCGTGGAGGCGGTGGAATTGCAGCTGCAGGTGAACAATGTGCTGAACAAACTCTATGTGGCCCATGGTGAGGGGGACGCCTTTTTCCCTGCCGCGGAGCGCAATGTCTTCCTTGGACTGCAGGTGGAGTTATGACAGCCCGTCCCGCTTTGATCATCGCCAACGGGGAGCTGCCCGATCCAAAGCTGTGGTCTGATCTGCTGCAGCAGAATCCCCTGCTGGTCGCTGCAGACGGCGGCGCTGAACGGCTGATCGCCCATGGCCTGACCCCGCATGTGGTCATCGGCGATCTGGATTCGCTGTCAGGCGCAGACGCCCTGCGTCTGTCCGGGGCGCGCATCATCCATGTCACGGACCAGGAGACCACGGACCTGGAAAAGGCGCTGGATTTTTTACTGCAGGCGAGGACCGAGCGGGTGACGGTCCTGGCTGCCACAGGTCTGCGTTCAGACCACACTCTGGCCAATTTCTCTATTTTGTTGAAATATCACCGCCGACTGGATATCCGCTTTCGCGATGCGTTCAGCGAGATATCGGTGGTGGAGGGGGAGCGTAGACTCGCCATCGCTCCCGGAACACAGGTTTCATTGATCCCCATGGAGCCCTGCACCGGGGTCACCACGGTCGGATTGCAGTGGAATTTGCGGCAAGCGACGCTGGCGCCCGGAGTGCGGGAGAGCATTTCCAATAGAGTGGTCACATCGCCGGTCGCCATTCGAATCGATCGGGGAAGATCCTTGCTCTTTGTCGGGCTTGCACTTTGAAGGGAGTTGCAGCGCTTGTTAGACAGGCGAAACGTCGTGCTGTTCCAAAATGCGTCATAGCATGTACATCAGCCTGTTAGATTAAGGAATTCTGACGCGATCAGATTTTTTTTCGGGAAGCGTCAAAAGATGCTGGGAAAAATATTTCCAGCCGGACTAAAATTCACGCGCCCATCGATGTAGGGACGCTGATTGGCCGATTGATGGCGGCATGGGTTTCATTGCAATCCGTGTTTTTATCCACGCCGTTCAACAAGCTTGCCATGCTTTTTGAATATAAGTTCAGCGGGCTTGAAAAAGTGATCTATATTGTAAAATGACGAAATAATTTGTGTTATAACTTGTTTTTAAAAGTGAAATTACATATCATATATTTGTTCGCCCCTTCACGATCCCCCTCCTTTTTTATTTGCGAGGTAAATAGAATGAAAAAGGCACTTTTCTTTTTCCTGCTTTTTTTACCTATCCCGGCAAGCGCCAAAACATTGAAATATGTCGAGCTCGGCATCAACCAGTCAAGATTTCGCAATCAAGAGTGTAAAAGCATGATCGGACCTTCATGTGGCCTGGGTCTTGATTATTATCCCGTCAAATCCTTGGGCGCGTTTATCGGTTGCCTCTGCGACCTTTGCGCCTTTGCGTTGAACGCCGACATTCGTGCGAAGGCTTGTATTTAAGCAAGATCTGCGAAATGACAACAGGTATCACGATGAGCGGCCATTATTATTAAACGCCGAGGCGCAGAGAAGGCGGAGAAAAGCAGCTTCGATTACCGGTCTCTGGTCGCACAGCAACTAGATTCGCTTTTGCGATTGGTTCAGCCATTCGATTTATCTGAAAAAACGTCGGCTGATTCCAGGGTGGAAAAAGGATAAACCAGCGATGAGCAAAAAAATCCTTAAAACGATCATTCTTTTTTTACGACGAGTATGAATTCTTCCAACAAAATTTCATTTTCGACTGTTGATTTGATTCTCTTTGCTCTTTATCTGATCGGCTTGATCGTTTTGGGCTATAAAGCACGACAAAAGACCACAGACAGCAAAGAGGATTTTTTGCTCGCCGGCCGCACCGTCACCCTGCCGGCCTTTGTGGCCACGCTGGTCTCCACCTGGTATGGCGGCATTCTCGGCATCGGCGAATACGCCTATCTCAACGGCATCTCCAACTGGGTGCTCTTTGGCCTGCCCTACTATTTTTTCGCCCTGCTGTTCGCTCTGTTTCTCGCCAAGCGGGTGCGCGCCAGTCGGCTTGTCACCATTCCGGACAAGCTGTACCAGACGTATGATCTCAAGACCTCCTTGTTGGGGGGACTGCTCACTTTTCTACTGGTGAATCCGGCGGCCTATGTGCTCATGCTCGGGGTGCTGGTTCAGCTTTTGTTCGGCTGGTCCCTTGCCGTCAGCGTGTTCTGCGGCGCAGCTCTTTCGGTGGTCTTTTTGTTCTACGGCGGTTTTCGCGCCGATGTGTGGATGAATATCCTGCAGTTTGGGCTGATGTTTCTGGGATTCGGCCTAATCCTGCCCTTTGCCCATCATCACTACGGCGGATTGGATTTCCTCATGCAACAGACGCCTGCGGGCCATCTGGCCCTGTCCGGCGGACGTTCCGTATCTTATATATTGGTATGGTTTTTCATCGCGCTGTGGACTCTGGTGGATCCTTCCTTTCACCAACGGTGCTATGCTGCCCGCGACGGCCGGGTGGCGCAGCGAGGCATTCTGTGGTCCATTTTTTTCTGGATGATTTTCGATTTTCTCACCACCACGGCGGGGCTTTACAGCAGGGCGGTGCTGCCGGATCTGCAGCAGCCGGTGTTCGCCTATCCCATGCTGGCGGAAAAAGTGCTGCCTCCGGCGGCCAAGGGGCTTTTCTACATCGGCCTGTTCGCCACCATCATGTCGACTTTGAGCAGCTATACGTTCACCGCGGCCATGACCATCGGCAACGATATGGTCGGCCGGATTCGGCCGGATGAAAAGAGCATCACGCGATGGACGCGCATCGGTCTGGCCGTAACCCTGGCCTTGGCCATCGCCCTGGCGCTGTGGCTCGATTCCGTGGTCGCCATCTGGTACACTATCGGCACAACAGTGATACCAGGGTTGCTGCTGCCATTGTTGGCCGGTTATTATAAACCGTTTGCTTTTCCGGCCAAGTATGGATTTCTCGTCATGCTGACCGGCTGGTTGACTTCAACCATCTGGCTTGTCGCTGGCTTGCTGAATGGGGGGCATTACTGGCTGGAGATAGAACCCATGTATCCGGGATTGCTGGCGACCCTGGCTTTGATCCTGCTGTTTAAAAATAACCGCCTGGGCCGGCGAAAATAGGCGACCGGTTATCGATTTTAAACGGACCAGGCCGCCCTTTCAGGGCTGAACTCCAAAATCGTCCATTCCCCAGGGCTTCCGCCCTGGCCGGCGAAAATGTTAGTTTGCCGGATTCACTATCAAAATTCATCAAAGAGATATTCTGTTTTGAAATCGATCTTGTAGGCCTTGAGAAAATCGATATATTCTTCACGGAAGGTAGTCTTTTTATGATGCGTTTCTTGTTGTTCGATGTAATTAGCGGTTTTGGAAATTTGAGATTGACCGATGGTAAAGGCGCCAAACCCGGTCTGCCAGGCGAATTTGCCTAACACCCATCCTTTTTCATTAATGAATTTGGATGAATTGGCTTTTATGTCCCGCACTAAATCGGACAGGGCGCAATCGGGATGAAATCCGATGAGCAGGTGCAAATGATCAGGCATGCCATTAATGACCATCAGCTTCTGATTTTTATGGGAGATAATGCCGGTGATATATTTGTATAATTCTTCTTTCCACTGCGGAGCGATGAGATGAGCCCGGCCTCTGACCGCAAAGACCACGTGTGCGTATAATTGGGTGTAGGTGTTTGCCATGGCCATTCCTGCCAATTTATCCTTAAAAATAGCTCTGCAGGTGCGATATTTCAATAGGAAATTTTGAAACAGGCCAGGATTTCGCGCCGTCGACGCGTTCTGTCAATAGCCCATGCGTTTCGAAAAACCGGGGAGCTTCGTAGGAGCGGCATAATGTTTGTGCCTATTTTCCATTTGAGACCGAAGCGTGTTGTTTTGAT
>JAKJDB010000287.1 GCA_022706175.1 Candidatus Zhuqueibacterota bacterium
CACGAGACGCACAGACGGCCGGCCCTGACCCTGGGCATGCAGGATTTCTTTGCCGTCGAACAGCTGCATCTGGAACCCTCCAGCGCCCAGGTGTTCGCCTCCCTCTATCTGGTGAGTTCCAAATCCATTGCCCTGTACAATCGCCGAATTTTTACCCATCTGGGTTATGGCACGGACTGGCTGCCGGCCAACACCTCGCAGCTGGTGGGGCTGTTCGGCGCGATGGAGATCGAAACCCTATCGAACGTGTTTCTGCTGCTGGAGAACGATACGAAAAAATGGAACCTCGGCCTGCGCACCCGGCTCTTTTCTCATGTTCAGCTCATGGCAGGCTGGTGGGGATTGAAGGAATTCAGCTGGAATCTGAGCGCCTTCTTCAATTTGCAAGGGCTATGATCAGAGCTTCGGCCTGCGGCAATGAATTGAATTTTACTATTCAAAAATAGTGAACGCCCTGGTTTTTGGCCTAAAGCCAATGCAGGTAAAAAAATATTTTCTGCCCGGCATGGGCGCCCTGCTGCTCTTTTCTCTTTTTTGTCTGGTCCTATCACATGGTATCTCTACCAAACTGTGGGCGGCGGATGACCAGACTTGGTTAAAGGCGGCGGATGAGGGCATCGCAAGGCTATGGACTCGGCCATCGCCGTTTTATCATTTTCGGCCGATCTATGGCCTTTTTTTATTGGTACATACCCACACCGGGTTGGCAACACCGCTTGGATTCGTTTTTTCAGGAATCCTGCTGGCCGGCCTCACAACGATTCTGGCTTACAAAATTTTCAATGAATGGCTTCAGGACAAAGGCGCTGCTTTTATCGCTTCCGTCTTTTTCACCATCCACCCCATACGCCATCCCCATTATTTTTGGGCATCAGCACAGATCGATTCGCTTTGTCTGGTTTTATGCCTGCTTGCGCTGGTTATCGGTTTCAAGTATGCTAAATCAGAGAGACGGTCTGGCTGTTATCCGGCCGTCCTGGCTTTACTTGCAGCAGCAGCAACTTTAGTCAAAGAGATTGCACTGATCCTGCCTGTGCTGCTTTTTTTTACTTTAAAACCTTGCAAACGGCGAAAGCGTCTGTCGGCTGCCTGCGCTTCTTTAGTCGGCATTCTCTGTGCATCGTTCATAGGCTACCTGGTTTTGCATGGCCAAGGCAGAGCCGGTTATCTGGTCCAAAAGGCATCGTTGATGCGATTATGGCACTATCCGGATGCCCTGTTGGGATTCTTTGGCCGTTTTGATCTGCTCATGCAAGCACGGATTACGGGAAATTATCTAAATGTGGTTTTACGATTGACTCTGGCTTTGCTTTTATGCTTGCTGCTTTTAGCTGTACTCTATCAACAGCGGCGATCAACATGGGCTATGCCGGCTTTCCTACTGCTGACGATCGGAGCTATGATAGCCATTATAGATTTTGATTGCCGCGGTTTGGGATTGGGAGGCGCTGGATTGGCGCTGGCTTTTGCCGGCGGGGGTAAGACAATTTTTGTTCGGAAAATGAAATTGATGTTATTGATCGTGTTGCCTGTATTGACATTTTGGTCGCTATCCTGGATTCATCTCGAAAAAGTATGGCGCAGCGCCAAGTTGTACAGCGCATCAGTGACGGATGAGCTCGCCAGACAACGGGCTCTGCATGGCCCTGAACACTGTCTGGTATTCGTTGGGTTGATAAGCGACATGAGATATGATGTATGGCCTGTAGATGTCACTGTGCTGGATGAATGCGCCATGCAAACTGCCATGATACGCAATTATCAGGCGGGAATGAAGATCACCGTACAAAAACTGGAAAACCGTCTGTATCGGTTGCAGGCCGCGGAAGGTTCTTGCTTTTATATTCCTTGCCGACCCATACCGGAGATCGGCATCACTGAAGTGGAGTGCAGAGCAGGAAGGTATGTTACCTCATTGATCTGTAAAACAGAGAGCTACTCCAATGCACCGAATGACTGCGATTCGCCGATCTTTATACTTTGGGATGGATCTGAGTTTAAGGCAATCGGACAATAGTTCAAGTTTTGGGCGGTACAATCCATATACTTCCACTTAACGTGCTGCTTAATCGCCTCGAACGCCCCTACCCAGAATCCTCATTTTGATCGACTCGAATCTACGAAACAACGAATTCAATCTTAATCCTTGCTCAAGATGGCCCCACCACGCGGCCATCCTGGGAAAATTTTAAAACTTTCAACTTTGAATCCTGCTTCCACGCACTCTTGCGTGAAATCTTGTTCTGTTGCAAAGGCGTGAAGAAACTCGCTGTTCCGCCACAGCATATCCCCGTTCTGGTAGTGCAGGTTGCCCCAGGTTATAAAGGCCAACAGCTTGGCCAGTCCGGCTTGTGTTTTTTTTCGATGTACCGACGGGTCCCAATGGAATTGGCATACGACTTTACCTTGCTCGGCAAGGGCGCTATGGAGCGTTTTGAGCATGGTGATCCGTCGCTGACGGGTGGGAACTAACGAATAGATCGCGTGGGAAAACCAGATTACATCGAATGAGGAAGCAGGCAAATCCAGCTGAGAGATATCCCCCACCAGCGTATCCAGGGACAAACCGCGGCGCCTGGCCTGCTCGCGCGCTGCTTCGGTAAATTCGGCAAGGTAATCGACGCCGGTCACCGCAAAACCCGCCTGCACCAGGGGAATGGCCTCACGGCCGCCGCCGACGCCCAGCAGCAGCAGGCGACCCTGCTTAACCGGCAGGCTTTCAAGAAGAGCCGCCTCCGGCGCGTACAGGCCGGAGGCGACGAATTCATCGCTGCTCCAATAGGCGATCGAATCGCTCTGCTGATAGGTCTGCCGACTGAAACGGACCAGATCGTCCGGCCGCATAACAGCGACAGCCAGAGATTGAATCAGCCGGCCGAGGCGCAGAAATCCTTTGCCCAGCAGAGAATGCCAAGTCATACAGCTGCCCACCATTGAAAGATTGAGACACGCTTTGCCTGCACAATCATCTATGCATAGAACAACCGATTAGCTGACGCCGCCGCCTCGGCCCTGGCAGGAGCCGCAATTGGTGTCGATACTATCACCGCAGCCCTGGGAATTACCCGCAGGACCTCTTAATGCCCCTACCACTTTGCAGTTATTGGTCAGTACCTCCTCCGGTTTGCCGCGTAAAAGAACGATCAACTCCGGTTTTTTCCACTCTTTTTTAGTCATTGCGTACCTCCTCTAGTGAGCCCACAGCATTTCGTTTTTTTGCCACGCGATCTCCCTGTGTTAATAAATTTTTAACAATCTCTACAATTTTTCCGCTTTTATCAAACCGCATGGTATAGCAGGGAATAGTGGTGGCTGCGTCGTTTATCAGCGGCAGAGTCCTGTCCCACCAATCAGGGGTTACGACAGGGCGGATCAGACAGCCGAGCAACCGATTTCGCCTCTCCATTGGATCGCTCATTGGAGCGATCAGGTTATCCTGGGATTTTTCCAGAAAAAAGATCGCTCGAAGCGGGGCCGAGGCCGGCGACACCATGGGAAGCTCACCATGACTCCAACTGCCGTATACCCGCCATCCTTCCGCCGGCTTTCTTAAAATATTGCGGTCATCGCAAAGCACCTCGCCCTGGCCGGAAAACAGTTTGATGGTAGTGGATTTGCCGGCTGTCGAATGGCCGACGAACAGCACGCCCTGATTTCGAATGATCATGCCTGCCGAATGCAGATAGAATCCCTGATGATGAGCCAGCACCTGGCTTAGCCAAAGCAGGTCTGAGGGAAAATGGGTCAGAGTATCCCGTTTTGTGCGAGCGGCCAAGTAGCTGTCGCTGCGGTTAAAGATTTTCGCCTTTGAGTAGGTTTGATTAAAAACCGCGGTCTGCATAATCTTGCGCTCGCCGTCGTCATCAATATAGCATTGGTGGATCCAGCCGTTGGGCTTTTTAAACACTCTCCAGGGCGGCTGATCGTAAATCAATTCGCCCAACTCACTATTGGAAATTTTCGGCAATTCGTGACGGATCTGCAGCTGAAGCGGTTCGCCTTCTTTGCGATCTGCCAGAAAGGGCTCGAATCGTTTATCCAAGCTTTCCGCAGTGAACGGCTGGTCCGAATCGACCTGAATGGAAAAACCGCCGAGCGAGAAATACCGGCGATGGTTCTGCAGCCAGTTTTCGCGATAGCGCTCAACAGCATCGGTGATGCGGCAAACATAGTCGATCTTGGCGGCATGGCGCCGGTGCTCGAGAAAACTGTAGCTCGGGCACATTCGGCACACCGTACGTTTTTCACAGGCGCCGCAGGTCGAGGCATATTCCCCATCACCAGAGCCGAATTCAGCCAGAGAGGGGATGAATTTTTCCCAGCCCTGGGCAAATGTGCCTTTGCGCAGATCATAGCGCAGACGGGGATCTTTGATCAGGGAGCAAAAGCTCATCATACCATACGGATCGATGTGAAAAATATGCCGGGAATTCAAACAAGCCGCATAAAGACCCTGGGAGCGATCCGGAACAGCACATCCCATGCTTTCCAGCAGATTTTCATCATAGCAGACATCCGGCGGCTCTAAAGCGATGACCTCTTCGGGGGTCAGTCGCTGAGCATCGATCTCGGCATTGCGATGTGGATCGCCGCCGGCTGAAAGAAAAAGCCAGGTAGCGCCGATGCGCACCATGCCGGCCAGTTTGTGAGCCAGTTCCAGCATTTGCGGCCATTGGTGGTAATTGTCG
>JAKJDB010000288.1 GCA_022706175.1 Candidatus Zhuqueibacterota bacterium
AAAGCCGAACCATCGATCAGAAACAGCCGTTTTTTTTGTGCCACCATGAGCCGATCCCCGAAAATGGATGCCAAAACACTTGTCACACGGTCAAAGAAATGTAACACTTATTTATCTGGCATGCAATGCAAAACTATTGGCATTTTGAATGGAAATCATTACATTAATAATTACGGCTCCATGGCCGGCGTAGTTCTGCTGTAACACAAACGGGCGCGAACCGGCCGGCCGCAAAATCCTTCTTCCATCAACGTCAGGAGAATAAACGCATGCAAAACAATCTTCCGCCCCAGCAGCTCAATGTGGAACTGGGCGAAAAAGAGGCTGAGGGCATCTATTCCAATCTGGCGCTCATCACCCATTCTCCGGCAGAGTTTGTCATCGATTTCACCCGCATGGTGCCGGGTGTTCCCAAAGCGCGCGTCTACGCCCGGGTCATCATGACGCCACAGCACGCCAAATCCCTGCTCAATGCGCTGAAGGAAAACATCGGCAAATATGAAACTCAGTTCGGAGAGATCAAAGTCTACAACGAGCCGTCGCAACAGGGACGCGCGATCGGTTTTCAACCCAACACGTCAGACAATGCACCCAGCGTGGCAAAATAAACGGCCTCTCCGCCTTTTCCTTTTTCTCCTGCTGCTCAGCGGCTCCGCCGCCTCAGCCCATGTCGGTATGGGCGTACAGGCCGCAATCTGGAAGCCCAGTTCATTGGACAACGAACCGAGCAAACCGTTCCGCGTGATCCCGGGCAGCGGTATTTCCTACGGTCTGGTGGCGCAGTCGCCCGAGTGGCAGAGCTTTAGCCTGCAGTTCTCCGCCTGGAAGTGGCAGCAGACCCAGGCGCCGGAGAACACCGTCGTCACTCTGTGGCATCTGTCCTGCGACGTCAAAAACAGTCTGCTCAACCAGACGCGACTGCGCCCGTATGCGACGTACGGCTTTGCCGCTGTCATGGGCAAACCAAGCAGCGGACCGCTGCAGCGCGACGGGCTGAGCATCAACCTCGGCGCCGGCGTCGAGTATACGCCGTTCACACGCACCAGCCTGGCATTCGAATATCAATACCTCTATCTGATCATGGACCGCAACATCGGCCTCAGCGATGATCTCAGCGGCCCCAAACTCACTTTCAAGTTCATCTACTTGCTCTAGCCAAGCTCCCGGCCGGCGCCGTTCTGTGCACGATTGATGCAGCGCTGTTCAATTCTGATACACTCCGACCCCATCGTGAGCTCCAATACCGCCCGACATGGCCATGGCTGTCATCGCAGTAACTCCTTGCAAATTATCCCGTTAAATTTCAAAAAGCTAAAGCAGGGCGCCGGTCAACCCCCATTCTTTTCAATCGACGCAGATTCCACTTGGGGTACAGTTTTTGCATCAGAGTATCAGCATTGTTTTATCTGGACATTCCGTGATTTCCCTGTCATTCAGCAAGCAAAGCGGAGGAGATTCCTTGAAGCTTTTCAGATTGATCTGTGTGGGGGCGGTGACCCTGTTGGCGCTGAACCACTCGGCTGACGCAGCCAAGCTGTGGAAGATCATGCCGGTGGGCAACTCGATCACCGCTGGCGTGGGCAGCAGCAACGGCTTTGGTTTTCGCGATGATCTGGCAACCAAATTGACCAGCGCCAACATCACCTTTGATCTGGTTGGTCCGGACGGCGTTCCCTATGAAGGCCATTTTTTATCCGGCGCCAAAATAGAAGACTTTATGGCCGGCGGAGCCAAGGATATCACCCCCTCGCTGATGACCTATGAACCCAATATCGTCATTCTTCACCTCGGCACCAACAATCTGTCCCAAACTATTGCACCCTATTCCAACAACCGCGGCGTCACCTATGAACCCACCGCTGCCGGCCGGCTTGCTCAATTGCTCAAATATCTGACGCAATTTTCCGATGGGACCAAGGGATCGTTTTTAGAACGCGTGCTGGTGTGCAAAATCATCCCCAGACTCGACGGCAGCGTGCTCAACGCCAATATAAATCTGCTCAACGCAGAGATCGAACGCATGTTTTTCGAAAATCCCCCCTTTGCCAGAATGACCGTGGTCGATATGCATCGCTTGCTGTCCGCCGGCGACTATGCGGACGATCGCCATCCCAACGATTCCGGTTATGCGAAAATGGCTTCCGAGTACGCCAATCTGATCAGCGGCGTTGTCGGCAACGATGCCACCGCACCCGGCAATCCCGGCAACCTGCTGATCCGGCCTGAGAACGCCCAGACCGCGGCTCTGCAATGGACGGCCTCCGGCGACGACGGCAGCAGCGGACGCGCCAACCTCTACGAACTGCGCTACGCCACTTTCCAGCTTACCGAGAAAAATTTCCTCCAGGGCAAACTGGTTCCTCTGAACCGCCCTTCATCTTCCGGCGCCACCGAAACCTATCTGGTCGATCGTCTGGTGGCGGGATTGACCTACTATTTCGCCCTGCGGGTGTATGATGAGTGGAACCAAAAAAGCAGCATCCGCTACTTTTCACCGGTTCTCATCGAGAACACCGCGGGATATCGCTATTGCGACGATTTCAGCGACGCCACGCTGCCCAACTGGTCAGCCCAGTCCAGTTACCAGCTGGATATCGTGCACCAGGATCTGCGGTTGAAGACCAGCGCTTCCGCGTCCTGGGACCATCTGGCCACGTTTACCGGCGCCCGCTACAACAGTTCGGCCAAACTGGTAAAAACCAGCATCGAATGGTCTTACCTGGCGGACGCCGGCGGCATGAATGCGGGCGGCATCGCCATGATGCTGGACCAACCCAGTGCCAACGCCAACGGATATCTGCTCCGCCTGCGCAACGGCGTGCTCTATCTCAATGAAATCACCAACGGCTCCCTGCAGACATCTGAGCTGCAAAAGCTCACCAGCACCGCCTCGTACAAAACACCGGCGCCCGGTGATTCGTTCACCGTGCACTATTTTCCCGGCGGCCTTTACGGCCATGTGTTCGATTGCTACCTGAACAAGACTTATCTCGGCCAGCTTTATGACAAAAAGAAGCTGCAGGGCAATGCCGCGCAGCTCTACTCGGGCATCATGCTGTACGGCGGCAACCTGAACAACGCGGTGACAAAATTCTGCCTCGAGGTTCCGCCGTTGTCAGCCGACTCGATGCAGATATTCGTCGGCGATCAACAGCGCGGGCAGATCACACAGCGCCTGGCAGAGCCCCTGACCGTGCGAATCGTCGATGCCAACGGCGTTCCGGTCAACGACGTACAGGTGGAATTCACCGTCAACTCCGGACAGGCGTTTCTCAGTACCGACTCGCTCGCCAATAATTTCAACGGCCATTTATGGGTGGAGGCGGAGAAAGGCAGCCTGAGCGGACCCTACGCCGCCGGAAATGCGGTGGAGGCTTCCAATGCGGGGTACATCTATGTACCGGAGGACGTCAACCGTGAAAAGGGCCTGGCAACCTATCAGATCTACAATGTCAAGGCCGGCCAGTACCGTTTGTGGCTCCGCGTCAATCCGCAGGACGGAAGCCATAATTCCTGCTACTTGAGCGTAAACGGGTCCGACACGCTGCAGTTTAATTTCACCGATCTTTATGGAACGTTCAAATGGTATGCCTATGCCAATCGGACATTTTACCTGCCGCAGGGCTTTTTCGAATTGGCGATTAAAAACCGCGAGAGCAACACCTACATCGACAAAATTTTATTGACCAACAACTTGAGCTACACTCCCTCAGGATTCGGCGAGACTACGCAGAGGTTCTCCAATCTGACCGACCTCGGCGGCCTGGCCTATACCTTTGCCACCTTTACCACCACCGCAGGTCCGGTGCAGGTGCGGGCGTCGGCGCCGGCGGTGCCCAATGGATCTCCGCAGCTGTTTACTATTTACGGCGACGCGTTGGATCCTTCAAGTATGAGCTATGTCTCAGAACGGGTGCTTTCCGATACGGTCGGCCAGATGATGGACGCGCCGTTCAGCGTCAGGATGCTGGATCGCTACAACAACACCTGCGTCGGCATTCCGGTCGATTTTGTCGTCACCGAAGGAGACGGATCATTCGGAGGCCAACCTTCGATCCGCGTCAGCTCTGACAACCAGGGCATCGCCTCGGCACGGTTGACGCTGGGATATTCAGCATCCGGTTCCAAGGTCATCGCCCAATTGCCGAATTCCCCCGAGATCACGGCCCTCTCCTTTGAAGCGGTGCCGGATAAAGAGGGCGTGCCGATCGAAATCGTGGCGATCAAAGGCCAGGATCAAACCGGCATCGTGCATACCGCGCTGAACGATTCATTGGTGGTGCAGGTGCTGGACCGCAACCATCGTCCGGTGTACAAATACCCCGTGCCGTTTAAAATCACCAAGGGCAACGGAACCTTCAACGGCTCCGGCGCCACTTTTATCGATTCGACCACAATCTATGGCAAAGCCCATGCCCGTTTTGTCCTCGGCGATACGGCCGGCGTGCACAATCAGGTCGTCACCGTGGACGTGCCCCTGAACGGGGCGCCGAT
Source organism: Candidatus Zhuqueibacterota bacterium (assembly GCA_022706175.1). The sequence goes on from JAKJDB010000288.1 coordinate 4,495, forward strand.
CATCTTTAAAGCCAGCGCATTGGCGGATAAACCCAGTCTGCTGAAAATTCTATCCGGCGATCAGCAGGCGTGGTATGCCGGCGAGACCTTTCCACAGGCGCTGGAGGTCAAACTGAGCGACAAGTACGGAAACGGCCTTAAAGGCTACGGCGTCAAATTCAGCGTAGTGGCTGGA